>JANNUI010000122.1:0-5751 GCA_031395125.1 Chitinophagaceae bacterium
GGATCGAGGAGATGCTGAATTATTTCAACCTCAATTACCAGGAGCCACAGGGAAAGGATCTGTTTCATATTAAAACAATGCTGAGTACCTGTCCGTGGAATAATGACAACCAGGTACTGTTTGTCAACCTGTCTTCCAAAAAACTAAACCTGGATTCGCTGCCCCCCAGCAACCTTGTTTTCCTGATTGATGTATCAGGTTCCATGGATATGACTAACCGGTTACCCTTACTGAAGTCTGCCTTTCGTTTGCTGGTAAATAACCTGAGGGATAAGGATTCTGTCGCCATTGTGGTGTATGGCGGGGTAACGGGTGTGATGCTCAACAGCACCAGCGGCGGTGAAAAAGAGAAAATATTAAAAGCGATTGATGAACTGGAACCCGGCGGTTCAACACCCGGTGAATCGGGAGTCAAAATGGCTTATGCAGTAGCCCGCAATCACTTTATAGAGGGCGGTAATAACCGGGTGATATTAGCCACCGATGGTGATTTTAATGTGGGTATGAAAACAGAAGCCGAACTGGATGAACTGATCTCCCGGCAGCGGGAATCGGGCATCTATCTCACCTGCCTGGGTGTGGGCATGGGCAATTACAAGGATTCCAAAATACAAACACTGGCTAAAAAAGGGAATGGCAATTTTGCTTATCTCGATAATTTCAAGGAAGCGGAAAAAGTGTTGCTGAAAGAATTCACCCAAACACTGTATGCCGTTGCGGATAATGTGTATATGAATGTGGAGTTCAACCCCGACTATGTAAAGGAATACCGGCTGATCGGGTTTGACAACAAAGTAGGAGCCCTTCGGGATTCTTCATCGGTTATAGAAGGCGGTGAGATCGGCTCTGGTTATTCCATGATGGCCCTGTTTGAAATTGTACCTGCTGAAGCGAATAAAAATGCAGTGGAAAAAAACCCGCCCGGTGAAAAATTTGCTGATATTAAACTGCAATACCAGCACCCCAATGATGAAAAAGAATGTCATTATGGTTACAGCAGCCTGTTTGAATTGAAGCCTTTTAAGGAATTAGACAGCAGTTACCGGTTTTCTGCGGCTGTGGTCATGTTTGGTTCATTGCTGCGGGGTTCTTCTTTTATTAAGAACAGCAGCTGGAGTGATGTTATTTCCCTTGCCCAGTCAGCCTCAGGCATTGAGGATCTCCTGCAGAAAGAATTCATTACCCTGGTGCAGCAGGCCAAAACATTGTATTCAAAAGTGAAAAAGAAAAAAGGGTGGGGGACCACCTTCTGAGAAGATCAGTTGTTTTTTATTTTTGTTACAAAGAAGCTATCCCATTTCCATTGTTGTTCCCGGTTGATAAAATGTTCGGTTTCCTTATCGTACTGCAGTTCAATTTTCCTGTACTTTTCAATTATCTCTTTTATCATAGCCATTAACCTGGCATGGTAATCATACCGGAAGAAAGCTGTATGATCCACTTTTTTCTGTATCTCCATTGCACAAAGTATCCCGATATTAAAATGACCCTGTTCATGCCTGAGCAGCGTATCGGTTACTTTGCCTTTCCTTTTCCAGGAATTGTTGCCCAATTCCACGGATATGATCACCTTCCATTTGGCAGTGTCGCCTTTGAAATCGAACGCATCGTATTTATAAGAAATATTCCAGTAGGTATAGGCAAAATGGGAAGAGAACGGATCCGGCGCAGCCCAGTAGTCATCCCATGTCAGCGGACGGTTTGTTTGTTCGCCGTTAATAACAATTACCTGGGCGCTTACAACAGTGCTGATACCGATCAGTAATACAGTAAAACCTGATTTCAGGAACATGGGAAAGCTCATCCTCCCTAAGCTACGAAAACATCTCTTTTATTTTATCAAAGAAATTCTTGCCGCCCTTTTCGGGATGTGGCTGCAGGTTTGGGGAATGACTGAGTTTTTCCAGCACTGCTTTTTCTTCAGCACTCAGGTGCTGTGGTGTCCATACATTCACCTGCACCAGCTGGTCGCCTTTCTGGTAAGCGTTTACGGCGGGGAACCCCTTGCCTTTCAGGCGGAATAGTTTCCCGCTTTGTGTTCCGGCAGGTATCTTTATTTTGGCCCGGCCATCAATGGTTGGTACTTCTATCTGGGTGCCGAACACGGCATCAGTAAATGAAAGATGGAGTTCGTAGGCCACATTCAGCCCTTCCCGGTGCAGTTCCTTGTGCGGTTCTTCTTCTATCAGTACGATCAGGTCTCCGGGCATGCCGCCTCTTTCGCCAGCATTGCCTTTTCCGCCTACATTCATCTGCATACCTTCCTGCACACCGGCGGGTATATCAATGGTCACCGTTTCCTCTCCATACAATCTGCCTTCACCTTTGCAGGTACCGCACTTGGCAGTAACGGTGGTGCCCTCACCGTTGCATGCGGGGCAGGTGGTTACGGTCTGCATCTGGCCGAGAAACGTATTTTGAACTCGTCGAACCTGTCCGCTGCCGCCACAACTGTTGCAGGTCTGTACACTGCCTTTGTCTTTGGCCCCGCTGCCCCCGCAAGTATTGCAGCCTACATATTTTTTTACCTTGATGTTTTTGGCAACTCCCTTCGCAATTTCCTCGTAAGTGAGTTTCAGTTTTACCCGCAGGTTGCTTCCCCTCACACCGCGGCTTCTTTGGCCACCGCCACGTCTTTGGCCACCACCAAAGAAACTGCCAAAGAGATCATCCCCGAAAATATCTCCGAACTGGCTGAAGATATCTTCCATATTCATGCCCCCACCACTAAAACCACCTCTTCCGTTTCCGCTAACACCTGCATGCCCATAGCGGTCATATTGTGCCTTTTTATCAGTGTCGCTCAGTATCTCGTATGCTTCCGCAGCTTCCTTGAATTTTTCCTCAGCAGGTTTATCGCCGGGGTTACGGTCAGGATGATATTGCATGGCCACCTTGCGGTATGCTTTTTTGATCTCATCTGCAGCGGCGCTTTTGCCCACTCCCAGTATTTCGTAATAATCTCTTTTGTTAGCCATTAGCATTTAGCTTTTAGCTGTGAGCTTGCTTCTGCATGAACCGACTCACAGCTAACGGCTCATGGCTGTCTGTTTTACTTGCCCACCACCACTTTTGCATGGCGGATTATCTTATCATTCAGGTAGTATCCTTTCATTACTTCATCCACCACCTTTCCTTTCTTTTCTTCTGAAGCAGCAGGAATTTCCGTTATCGCTTCATGCAGGTCCGGGTTAAAATCCTGGTCGATGGTTTCCATTGCCTTTACGCCTCTTGCCTGCAGGGTGTTGCGCAATTTGGTGAACACCAGCATCACTCCTTCTTTAAGGGCGGACACATCTTCACTGTTCTCTAATTGTTTTTGTGCCCTGTCGCAATCATCCAGCACATCCAGCAGGTCGGCGATCACTTCTTTGCCGGCTGTCTGTATCAGGTCCATCCTTTCCCGTGCACTGCGTCGTTTGAAATTGTCGAACTCGGCGATCTTGCGGAGATGTTTGTCTTTCAGTTCTTCCAGTTCCCCCTTTATTTTTTCGAGTTCAGATTCTTCAGCCACCGGCTCGTTCAGGTGGGTGGTTCCGCTCAGGTTTTCGTCGGTATTGATGTCAATACCGGTCAGTTCTTCCGGGGTGTCGTTTTCCTTGTTCTTCATGTCTTTTTCTGCCATATTTTTTCAAATTGAGTGCCCGCCCGTTCCGAATAATATGTTCGGGCCGGCAAAGGTACGGTGGACAATAATACTGCCAACCCGCTATTTGGGACAAATTGGCTATTAATCCCTGCTACCCGGGTGATAGTGGCAGTAACCACTGCTAATCAGCCTGTTTCCTGTACCTTGCCGCCCTATGAACCGGGTATACCTGAAAAGAAAAATATCGCCGAGGGTCATCAATGGTCATCCCTGGATATTTAATAATGAGGTGGAAAAATCGGAGAGTGAAATGAAAGGAGGGGAACTGGCTGAGGTCTTCAGTTTTGACCAAAAGTTTGTCGGAAAAGGCTATGTAAACCCGCAATCGCAGATACAGGTCCGGTTGCTTACCAGGAATAAGGCCGACGAAATAAACGAACAATTCTTTTTTGACCGTATTGCACAATGCTGGGATTACCGGAAAAAACTGGGTTATACCGAAAACTGCCGCCTGGTATTTGGTGAGGCCGATTCGCTGCCACAGCTCATCATCGACAAGTTCAACGATTATTTTGTTTTGCAAACCCTCGCTTTGGGAATTGATGTATGGAAACCGGCGATCGTAAAGGCCATTGAAAGAATATTTAACCCCAAAGGGATATATGAACGCAATGATGTGCCGGTAAGGGAGCTGGAAGGCCTGCCGCTGCAGAAAGGATTTTTGTCTGCTCCTTTTGAAACAAAGATCATCATCCATGAAAACGGGCTGAAGTTTCTGGTGGATGTGGAAAACGGGCAGAAGACCGGTTATTTCCTGGACCAGCAGGATAACCGCCGGGCCATTCAGCATATTGTAAAAGGCGCTGATGTGCTGGGTGCATTTACCTATACCGGCACATTTGAGATCCATGCCGCACATTATGGGGCTAAATCGGTGCTGGGCCTGGATATTTCAGCCAGTGCGGTGGAGCAGGCCAATGCCAATGCAAAACTGAACGGGCTGGACAATATCTGCCGCTTCGAAACATCCAATGCTTTTGATGTATTGAAACAATGGGTCAAAGACGGCAGGCAGTATGATGTAGTGATGCTGGACCCGCCTGCCTTTACTAAAAGCCGGGAAACGATACAGAAAGCGATCACAGGTTATAAAGAGATCAACCTGCGGGGAATGAAATTAGTGAAGCCCGGTGGCTTCCTGGTCACTTCGTCCTGTACCAGTCTTGTCAGCGCTGATCTGTTCCTGCAGGTAATAGATATAGCTGCCAAAGATGCGAGAAGAAAAATAAGGCAGGTAACATTTCAGACACAGGCCGGGGATCATCCCATCATCCGGGGTATGGACAATACACAATACCTGAAATTCCTGATCATACAAGTACAGTGAGCAATAATAAAAATGGAGAAAACGCCATTGCGAGCAGAGCGAAACGTCATTGCGAGCGAAGCGAAACGTCATTGCGAGCGAAGCGAAGCAATTATCGGGAAACCTGGAACTTGCCTGATTCAATAATTTTTCCATTCAGATCGATCAGGTGATAGATGTAAACACCCCGGTTGAAATTATTCAGGTCAATGGTAACTTTTGGGGCAACATTGATGGACTCGAAAACCTTTTTACCCAGCACACCATTATAGACATTGATAGTAAGTCCCTGCTGGTAGTTTTTCTGCAGGTCGAAAGTAACGTAAGTAGTAGCCGGGTTAGGATATAACTTAATGATCCTGTCCTGCGCATCCCGATCCCGGGAAGGGATTGCCCTGGATGATTGGCCCTGTGACTGGATGGCAATCAACAGAATAAAGGATAGTATAGGTAGAATTCGTCTCAACGAAACAAATTTACTTTTATTATTCGAAAAGTAGGCCAGAAATTTTAACTGCGCAACGTAAATCTACGATAAGTTAAAAATAATTAATAATCAGTCGCTTAGAGCAAAAAACCGAAGCCCATTTAACTAAAGTTTAGTTCAGCCTGCCAAGCAGTTCCCGGATTTTAGTGAAATCAGGGACCTCTCCGGCATTGTCCAGCACTTCAGCATACTGTACAATTCCCTGCTTGTCTATTACGAAAGCCGACCGCTTGGAAACCCCTTTCATGTTATACCCGAACATTTCATAGAGGGAACCGTAAGCAGTCGAAACATCTTTATTGAAATCGC
>JANNUI010000124.1:0-1832 GCA_031395125.1 Chitinophagaceae bacterium
CCAGCATCACCGGGGCCAGCACAAGAATTGCAGCACTCGCAATGACGCCGGAAGCCTTCGCTCGCGCAGCCCTACCCGCCCGGCGTCATGACGACGCCCTTGTCCTTGGGCCAGCGGACGCGCCAGGCGAACGCGATGTCCTTGACCTCGCCTGGCTTGGCTTCGAAAGCCCATTCCAGCACGCCGCGCCGCTCGCGCAAATTGGTCGCGGTCGGCGGGGTGGTCGATGACAGCATCTCGACCTGGATTTCCTCGTTCTCGCTGACCGGCAACTGGTCCTCGATCGCAATCCGGATCGGGAAGTCATGGCCGTTGCGCACGGTGGTCTTGAAGCTGCGTTCGTCGGTCTTCGACGTCGTCACGATCAAGCCCGCCGATCCCTCGTTGCGTTTGACCACGGAGCGTTCGATCTTGACCTTGTCGTCGGCGCCGAAACCGAGCCGCACCGGCTCGCCCTTGGCCGCGCTCGCCATCTGGCCGCGGCCGACAAACACGCCGTCGCGATAGATCGAGACTCGGCCCGGCAGCAGCGGCGCGTCCTCGCCCTGCACGAAACGGGCTTCCAGAAACCCCGTGGGATCCCTGACCGGCACGGAGCGCACCGCCAGATCGGGCGCGATGGTCGCGGTGGATACGCGCAGGCTCTTGGCGCCCTCACTGGCGCCAAGGCTGACCCGGCCGGGAATCCGGAACGTGACCTGGAAACCGCCTACTTCCACCGCCGCCTCCTGCTCGTCGGCGCGCCTGGCAACAGCTTCCGCCGCCATCGGGGCCGGCATGGGCATCGAGCGCGGCTTGGCGGCATCCGAGGCGGCGGACGCGGCCAGCGGACGCGGCGGTTGCGGATATTGCACGATCAGCGAATTCAGTTCGGGCGCGCTGCCGCCGCGCGCGGTCCGGACGGTCGAGACCGCAAGCGCCACGTTCGACCAGTCCTCGCCCGTGGTCTGCGTGATCTCGGCGCGGCGCACCAGTTCGAGCGCGGGCTTGCGGTCCCTGGTTCCAGTGTCGAGCCGGGCGTCGTATAGCGGCGCCCAGCGCGCCTGGCGCACGGCATAGGTCACCCGCAGCGTCGCCTTCGCAGCCGTGGCGGCGGCGAGATCGATCCGGACCTCGAGCTTGCTCGGCGGCCTGGTTGCCCGGTCGGATTCGAGTCGCGCGATTTCGCGGTCGAGGTCGCGCTGCTTGCGTTCGGCGTCGCGGATCGCTACGTCCGCGCTTGCAACTTCCTCGGCGACCGCGGCAAAGGCCGCGCGCCACTCGGCCAGCGGACGCGCCTCGCCCTTCTCGCCGAGCCCAGCGGGAGAAGATTCGGCAAAGCGCTCGGCGAATTTTCGGCGCGCGGCGGCGGCATTGATCGCACCGGTGAGATTGGCGCGCTCGTCCTTCAGCGCCTCGATGCGCTTGTCGAGCTCCGGCAGGTTGGCCGGCGGCGCGGCGCGCGGCGGCCTGCTGTCGATGGCGCCGATGGTGAACTTCGCCCCTGCCTCGCCCTCGACCCGCAGCGAGGACGGATCCAGCGTCAGCGGAAAATCCTTCGCCACCAGGGTGCTGTCGCCAGACGGCAGGTCGAGCGTGATCAGGCGCGTCACGCTGGCGCCATCGGGATAGACCGTGACGGCATCGACGGCCGAGGTGGCCGCGAGTTCGGCCGCTTGCAGCGGCATGGCGGCAATGCCGGCAAGCGCGACCAGGCTGGTCGTGACAAGAATGTTGGCAATCGTTCGCATGAATTCCCTCCCTCAAATCGCTGCGCGGCGCCCGCAAGGCCCTGTCCGGTCCGGCGGCGCCGAACCGACAAAAGTCGCATCACCACATGTGATGAGACGCGG
>JANNUI010000148.1:0-3070 GCA_031395125.1 Chitinophagaceae bacterium
CAAATACCTTTTTTCTTTCACCCTCTTACTTTCCTTCGCTGCCTCATCGCAGCAAATAATTACAGGCAAAATAACCGGCCCCGGCGCACAGCCTGTAGCCGGTGCTTCCGTCACATTGAAAAACAGTAACACCACGGTGGCCGCAGACGGCCTCGGCATGTTCTCCATTCTTTTAAAATCATTCCCGGATACATTGATTGTTACCGCCTCCGGTTATACCACAAAGAGGATAGAGGTTAGCAGCAATACCGTATCTCCTCTATCAATTGAATTGCAATTATTCACCAAAGAACTTGATGAAGTAAATATCGTCAGCACCGGCTATGAAAAATTGCCGAAGGAACGTATTACCGGCTCCTTTCAGCAGTTAAATAGCCAGGCATTAAATCAGCAGGTCAGCCTCGGTATAATGGACAGGCTCGAAGGCATCAGCAGTTTGCTCTTTGATAAGAACAACTCCCGGCCTGCCCTTACCCTCCGTGGCCTCAGCAGCATCAATGGCTCGAAAGATCCGCTCATTGTCCTGGACAACTTTCCGTACGAAGGAACTATTTCAAATATCAATCCCAATGACATTGAAAGCATCACCATTTTGAAAGATGCCGCAGCAGCATCTGTTTGGGGTGCCCGTGCAGGCAATGGCGTCATCGTTATCACTACTAAGAAAGCAAAGTTTAACCAGCCGTTGCACATCGCCATCAATGCAAACACCACTGTCATCGCAAAGCCTGACCTTTTTGATCTCCCGCTTATCACATCGAAAGACTTCATTGAGTTGGAAAGATTTTTATTCAGCAAAAACAATCGCTTTTCTGATACCGCGGCAAGCACCAGGCCTGCATTCACTCCCGTGTATGAAATACTGTTCAAACAAAGAAGCGGTCAGCTATCGGCGGCGCAGGCCGATGCCATGATAGCACAGTTGGAAAATAGGGACTATCGCAACGACATGGAAAAATACCTGTATCAGCCTGCCGTCAACCAGCAATATGCAATGAACCTTTCAGGCGGTTCGTCCAACTTTGCCTGGTCGCTGTCCGGCGGCTATGATCGCAACGTTTCCAGTCTCGGTGCAAACTATCGTCGTGTTTCACTTCGTTCCGAAAGCAGGTTTACCCCCGTTAAGAATTTACAGGTAACCGCTGGGCTCACGTATACCAATACCATCAGTGAAAGTGGTCGCCCTCCTTATAACGGTATTACTTACAATGGCAGCATTTTATATCCTTATGCAAAGCTGGCCGATGACAACGGCAATCCTTTATCCATCATCAAAACATTACGGCAGGTGTACAAAGACACGACCGGCATGGGCAAACTGCTCGACTGGAATTATTACCCCCTTGATGATTACAAACATACAATGGGCACGTCGGCAGCAAAACACCTGCTGGCAAACATCGCTGTTCAGTATCGTATAATTAAAGGATTGAACATCTCGCTTATTTACCAGCATGAATTACAGGAAGCCGACAGCCGCACATTAAACGACATTAATAGTTTCTCCACCCGTGATCTCATCAACAGGTTTTCTGTATTGAATAGAACGACCGGTGTTGTAAAATACAATCTGCCCAAAGGTGACATATTATCGCTTTCATCTTCATCTTTGGTTTCACGCAATGCAAGGGCACAGTTGAATTATAGCAACACCTGGGGCAGGCATGGCATATCGGCGATAGCAGGGGCGGAGCTTCGGGAAGTGGAAGCAATAGCAAACAACAACACCATATACGGTTATGATGCCGCACATGCAGTGGGTGCAAATGTTGATTTTGTAAATACTTTCCCTTCCTACATTAATGGTTCGTCGTCGGCTATTACCAACGGTCTTTCGTTTAAAGAAACACTGAACAGGTTTGTTTCTTACTACGCCAATGCAGCATACACATTCGATAGAAAATATATCTTTTCAGTGAGTGCCCGCAAAGATGCGTCAAACCTGTTTGGGGTTACTACAAATGACAAATGGAATCCGTTGGCATCGGCGGGCTTCGCCTGGAATATTTCACAGGAACGTTTTTACAAACTTTCGGCATTACCGTACCTGAAGTTCAGGGCCACTCTCGGCTATAGCGGCAATATGGATTTGAAACGTTCTGCTGTCAGTACCCTTCGTTATTTCCCTTCAGCAGCAGCCTACACCAATTATCCCTACGCCGGGATAACACAATTTGCCAACCCCGGGCTGCGCTGGGAAAAAAGCCGCATGATTAATCTTGCTTTTGATTTCGCATCAAAGAACAACCGCTTTACAGCCAGTGTTGAATACTTCCTGAAAAGGTCAACCGATTTGATTGGCGATGCACCTGTTGATCAAACAGCCGGCACAGGATCATTGATTCTTACAAAAAATGTGGGGTCAATGAAAGGGGCCGGGTGGGATATTGTGATAGATACAAGAAACATTGACCGGGAATTTAAATGGAATACAAAACTGATCTTTAACTCCTACCGGGATAAAATTGTTTCCTATTACAATGCTATCAGTTCCGCTTCGAATTTTGTAAGTAATGGCAATACTATTAATCCGCTTGTTGGCAAACCGGTCTATGCTGTTTTTGCATACAGGTGGGCCGGGCTCGATCCCCTGAATGGAAATCCGCAGGGATGGGCGAATGGTCAGGTAAGCGCTGATTATAATTTGCTAACCGGTACCTCGTTGAAGATGACCGATCTTGTTTTTAAAGGACAGGCATTGCCCCCATTCTATGGTTCGCTGTCCAATACATTTTCCTGGAAAGGATTATCATTGACAGCTTCATTACTATACAAGCTTGGGCATGTATTCAGGAAAGAATCGATGACAAACTATGTTAACCTGTTCAGTAATGGCAGCGGCCATGCCGATTTTGCATTACGTTGGCGGCAACCTGGTGATGAAATGATTACCGATGTGCCTTCAATGATTTATCCCGCTGTAGCCAGGAGAGATCAGTTTTACAACGGATCAGAAACATTAATAGAAAATGCCGGGTTGATACGCTTCCAGTATGTAAGTATTTCTTACAACCTGCCGTCTGCTTTATTACACAAATGGAAAATGAAACAATTGGAGATTTATACCGTG
>JANNUI010000157.1:0-5237 GCA_031395125.1 Chitinophagaceae bacterium
AAGCGTCTCAAGTATAAAAGTATATAGGGTATATAAAGTGACGGAAATACTTTATATACCCTATTTACTTTATTAACTTATATACCCTACTTCTTTTTCCCTCTCAAAAAAACCTGGAACCCCACTCCCAGCAGAAAACCATGATTGGTGTATTTGGTTGTGGTTTCATTTTTAAGCGTTTCATCAATGGTACCGTCGTTTCCATTATCGCGTAGGGTGGTTTTATTGAAAAAGTTTTTATTGTACCCGTAATTGTAACCAATAGAAAAATCAAAACCGGCATTTTCGCCCATCATTTTGGTGAACCCCGCCTGCAGGCTGGCATTGGCAAAAAAGCCCCCTGAAGAGCTGCCGGTATAAGAAATTTTATATGCATTGGGTGAAGCGCCTCCATAGAAGAAGCCTTCAGTCTTCAGATTGCTGATGCCAAGATTAAAGCCAAATTGACCAAATGGCAACAATTTATTGACACCGTCCCGCAGGTAGGTGCGGCAAAAGCCTCCCAGCCCGATATTGAAATTGTTTATTTTGTCACTTTGGTAAGTAGCCCCGTTTTGCTCGTAGGTGGTCTTATTGCCGGTGGGGTTGATATTCAGCCCTGCGCCTACAACTACCTTTTCGGATAAAAACCAGCCCAGAGAGGGGTTGATGCTGATGCTGTGGCTGGTTATCCGGGAAGTATTTGTGCCTATCTGCGCCACACTGATATCAGCGCTGCCGGAATTGTACAAAATACTGGCTACTGAGGCCCCGGCCATCCTGTCGCCTTTTTGAAACTGGGCACTTAAGGTAATGCTGGTTAATACAAAAAATCCTGCAAAAAAGCCTTTGATCAGGTTCATAAAAAGCACTTGGTTAGGCAACAAATATAGCCGTTCAGCCAAACCCGGCAATACCTGATTTTTTTGCACGGGTCCGGTTGATTTGGCTTTTTTTCCTTTACCTTTAAAATCTCTTTGGTGGTAAGGGAAATTCCCTTTATTTTTAAAACCGAAACTAATTAACAGCCAAATCAAACTTTTATGAGAAAGTTCAGACTCCTTTCCCTTTTAGCGTTAGCTATTACTTTCATAGCAATCAGTTGTACAAAAGAAGGTCCCGAAGGCCCTGCCGGCGCTACTGGCGGTCAAGGCCCTACCGGAGCACCGGGTGGTACTGGTCCTGCCGGCCCCATTGGCCCCAACGGTCCTGCTGGTCCCACAGGCCCCACTGGTCCTACGGGTACAGCGAATGTTATATACTCCCCATGGACAAATTTTGTCGTTGGTAACTGGTCAGCACTTCAAACTATTTTTGGAATTGATCAAAGGAGGTATCCGATTACAGCCCCTGGTGCCACTCAAAGCATGATTGATCAGGGAGTGATATTGGTATTTGTAAGATTTGTAGGTGTGCCCAACACTACCTATCAATTACCATTTTCTGAAGCGATTGCTGGTTCTGGAGGAGTTCAGCATTTTCAATATATTTCTACAGTTGGTACTATCACTATACGGTTTTTTAATAGTAGTGGAACTGGTGATCCGGGAACATTTGGCATACCTAATCAACATCGGTATATTTTAATTCCCGGCGGTGTTGCCGGTGGTCGCTCAGCAGAAAAAGCTGCTGAGATCAATGGCCAGGTTTATTCCGAAAGTCAGTTGAAAGACATGTCGTATGCACAGATTTGCACCCTGCTGAGAATAGCACCATAAATAATTCTTTTTAAAAATAATAAGCCGTTCCGTTTTAACGGGACGGCTTTTCTTTTTATCCATTTTTGATTTCTGCATTACCTTGTGCATCCAAAATTTCTTTCAATGAAAAATCTTATGTCTGTTGTTCTGCTATTTTTCTTTTCATTGGTTGTTACAGCCCAGCCCCGCATCATTTCTGGCCCGATGCTGGGCCCGGTGGAACTCAGGGATGCTAAAGTATGGGTGGAGGTTTCTCCGGAAGTGAAAGCCGCTTCCCTCCAATACAGTAAGAAGGGAAGCATCCAAAACAAAACGATAAACTACAAAAGCGGGCTGGGAAATGAATTCAATCCCATTCAATTCACCATCGGTGGATTAGATTTTAATACCACCTACCAGTATAGAATATGGCTCAACGGGAAAGCCACCACTTCTGGCGGTGAGTTTACCACCAAAGACCTCTGGCAGTGGCGAAAACCTGTCCCTGATTTCAGTTTCCTTACCGGCTCCTGTTCTTATGTTAATGAACCGGTTTTTGACCGCCCCGGTACACCTTATGGAAAAGATTCATCCATTTTTGGGCCAATGGCAAGAGAGAAAGCATCCTTCATGCTCTGGCTGGGCGATGCCTGGTACACCCGGGAAGTGGATTATTACAGTGAATGGGGCCTCTGGTACAGGGCCAGCCATGACAGGGCAGTCCCGGTCATGCAGAATTTTTTGAAAACCATGCCGCAACTGGCCATTTGGGATGACCATGACTACGGCCCGAATGATATCGGTAAAAACTATGTACTGAAAGAAACCAGCAGGGAGATATGGAAGAAATACTGGTGCAATCCCTCTTACGGGGAAAATGGGCAGGGCACCTACACCATGACAAGCTGGGGCGATGCTGATATTTTTTTAACGGATGACCGCTGGTGGCGAAGCGCCGAAAGAATGAAAGACAGCATCAATGGATTTCCTAACCCTGAAAAAGAAATGCTGGGCCAGCAGCAGATGGAATGGCTGAAAAATTCGCTTTTATTCAGTAATGCCACTTTCAAAATTGTGGTGGTGGGCACCCAGGTGCTTAACCCGGTTTCGCCATTTGATACCTGGTGGGATTTTCCGGCCGAGTACGACGAGATCATGAATTTCCTGAAGGAATATAAGATCAATGGCGTGGTATTCCTTACCGGGGACAGGCACCACAGTGAAATAATAAAAGTGGAAAGACCAGGTACCTATCCTTTGTATGATATCACCGTTTCACCGCTTACATCCGGCACCCATGTATTTGGCAATGCCGAAAAAAACAATCCTTACCGGGTATTGGGTATTGACCAGAAACAGAACTACGGAAAATTCTCTTTCAGTGGTCCCGGGAGTGACCGGAAACTTCATGTTGAATTCTTCGGGATAAAAGGGGAGAAACTGGGAAGCTGGTCCGTTTCCGAAAAAGAATTAAAAACACCGCAGTAATTTCGCCGGATGACCATTTATTTCGCATACGAAAAACCCAAAGTGCTGCAGGCACTTCGCTACCACTTCATCAGCCGGCCGGAGATACGCATCATGCTGATACTGGTGAATGTGTTTGCACTGGCCTCCATCACACTGTATGCTTTTAAAAAAGTAACACCACTGGCCTTCCTGGTGGGTTCTTTTTTATGGATTGTGCTGATGATCAGCTTTTGGTTCATCCTGCCGGGGATGGTCTACCGCAGGGCAGCTACTTTCAAACACGAATTCAGCATGGACTTTGAAAAAGCGGGGTTTTCCCTCCGGCATGAGAGAGGATCAAAGGATTGGCCCTGGACTGCACTGAAACATTATTTGGAAAGCCCCCACTTCTTTCATTTGTATTTTGACAGCCGTTCATTCTTCCTGGTCCCCAAAAACGGGTGCAAAGACAGTGATGAGGTGCATGAACTGCGGCTGCTGATCAGGAGCAAAGTGAAGAAAGGATAAGATCGGTCAGGTAAGCCATATTTGTCAAAAAGGTCAAATAGGTTTGCCATGATCAGCAGTGACTGGTATGACCAATTTGACTACAGCTCTTTCTCCATTACGTAGTGGGGAATTGTTATCTCTTTGAATTCATCACTGGCCACCTTGTAGCCCATTTTCTCAAAAAAAACAAGGGTATTCTTACGGGCATGCATGGAAAGTGTTCTGTAACCACGGTCCCGGGCCAGGTTTTCAGCAAAATTCATCAGTGCCCTGCCAATGCCTTTTCCCTGCAGGTCATTCAGTACCGCCAATTGCCGGAGACGCACTGTTGAAGGGTTTTCTTCTACCAGCATGCAGCAGCCCAGCATCTGTTCATCTTCGAAAGCGGCGATGAGCATATTGTCTTTTTCTCTTTCAAGTTCCTGGGGTGAAAAACCAAGACCTAGCGGCCTGCGGAGGATATCATCCCGCAGCTTTACCATCTGCTGGTACTCAGGAGTGCCATGATCGATAATTTTCAGCGCCATAACCGGGGAGTGATTCAGTGACCAATTCTCCAAAGGAGTCCTACGGACAAAATACAAAGAACTTGCAATTCTGCCAACCATCCGTCCGCTTATTTTATAAAGAAGAACCTCTAAAATCAGGATGCTATACTTTCGTTTTCAGCTATTTGAGGCAAATGCGGAAAAAAGAGGCTTTACGATGCTTATTTATTCAAAAAGTATATTTTTGCACCCAATAAACAAAACTTAAAGAACATGTCAGACATTTCATCAAGAGTAAAAAAGATCATCGTTGACAAGCTGGGCGTTGACGAAGCAGAAGTAACCAATGAAGCTTCTTTCACCAACGACCTTGGTGCCGATTCATTAGATACGGTAGAACTGATCATGGAATTTGAAAAAGAATTCAATATTTCCATTCCCGATGAGCAGGCCGAGACCATCACTACAGTTGGTCAGGCTGTGTCTTACCTGGAAGAGCATGCCAAGTAATAAAACCGTTGCTCCGCTTCTGGCGGGAACATAAAATCTCTCTCCGCCTTCTGACTGTACCAACAGCGAAGGCGGTTTTTATTAGGGGTAAAGTTGTTTTCGGCGATAGAGCAGTCGTATCTTTATCTTCACCTTTCATCTGAAACGTATGGAATTAAAACGGGTTGTTGTTACGGGCATGGGCGCCATCACCCCACTGGGTAATACGATTGATGCATATTGGAACGGTCTCATCAACGGGGTATCCGGAGCTGATATGATCACCTTGTTTGATGCGTCTAAGTTCCGGACAAAATTTGCCTGCGAGGTGAAAGGTTTCGATCCCATACAGTTCCTTGACAGGAAAGAGGCCCGTAAGATTGACCGCTTCACCCAGTTTGCCCTGTTGGTAAGCGATCAGGCCATGGCGGATGCGGGACTGACATCCGAAAACATCAATCCCGACAGAGTTGGGGTGGTCTTTGCCAGCGGCATCGGCGGACTGATCACATTTCAGAATGAAGTGATTGATTTTGCAAGAGGTGACGGCACCCCGAGATTTAACCCCTTTTTTATCCCCAAGATGATCCTGGATATTGCTGCAGGCCAGATAAGCATGCGGCATAACCTGCGTGGGCCCAAC
>JANNUI010000171.1:0-7210 GCA_031395125.1 Chitinophagaceae bacterium
CTTGGGCATCCGCTCGGTAGCGGTCCAGTTCAGCGGGAAGTCGGGCCTGTTTACTTTCGAGAGGATCTCATTGATCATGTAATTGGCAGCCGGGCTGATCACCCGCACTTTATGCAGTAAGGTATCATTTTGCATAAAAGAAGGAGAAATATAAACTCCATCATTAGCAAAAGCCGAAAACAAACCCGTCATTTCTTCCAGTGTGGTTCCGCATCCTCCCAGTATCATGGATAATCCCAGCTTTCTCCGGTCTTTTTGTATTTGCCGGAAACCGCAGTTGGATAATTGCTGGATCATCCGTTCATGCCCCAGCATCCGCAGCCCTTTTACGGCAGGAATATTCAGCGAATGTTCCAGGGCATATTCAACAGTCACATAGCCATTGAATTTTTCATCGTAGTTCTCCGGGGCATAACCGTCATAATTCACAGCCACATCTGTCATCACTGTTTTTGGTGTAAGCAAACCTTCATCAAAGCACATGGCATACAATAAGGGCTTTAATGTACTGCCCGGTTGCCTCACTGCATTGGCGCCATTTACCTGGCCTCCGTCGGTAGTATCAAAAAAGCCGGATGAGCCTGCATACGTGATGATCTTATGCGTTTTGTTGTCAATGATCACCACAGCAGCGTTCCGGATATTCTTCAGCCGCTGTATCCGTACATAGTCCTCAACCAGCTTTTCAGTTTTTAGTTGGGTGTTGAGGTCAATATTGGTTCTGATAATGTCGCCGCCTTGCTTTTTTAATTTGTAAGATAGATGCGGGATGAAATGCGGCACTGTTCCCCTACTGGCATCCAGGGGTTCAGCCAGTGCATCCTCAATTTCTTTTTGTGTAAAAACTTTTCGTTTGGCAAATCTTTCCAACCAGCGGTTTCTTTCTTTGATGATAAAGGCATTGTTTCTTCCCGGCACCATCACACCCGGTTTGTTGGGGATGATGCTCAGCGCTGTTATTTCTGCAAGGGACAGGTGGTCGGGATTCTTTTTAAAATAAAGCAGTGATGCCGCTTTTACCCCTTCAATATTACTTCCGTAAGGTAACAGGTTCAGGTATAGCTGGAGGATCTCTTTTTTACTGTACTTCAGTTCTAATTGAAAAGCCCGGAACATTTCCCTGCATTTGTTCCAGATATTTCTTTTCCCCGGTTCCAGCATTTTGGCCACCTGCATGGTAATGGTGCTGGCGCCGGACATTCGCCGCAAGTGAAAGAGGTTGGCAAATAGGGCCCTGACCAGTGCAAAAGGGTTCACCCCTGGGTGTTTGTAAAAGTGCCGGTCTTCTTTATTAACAATTGTTTTTTGCAGCAACGGGGAGATCTCATCCAGTTCGGTCTTCATCCGCCATTTCTGGTCGCTGGTCAGGTAGGCATTCACCACTTCTCCTTTATTATCAGTGATGATGGTGGAATACTCGATCTTATCCGGGAGCGGAAATATCCAGTTAAGCATAAAGAACAGAACGATCATACCGGGGAAGCCGATTCCCAGCCGCTTAAAGAAGCGGAGTACAGCTTTCCTGGTGATCCTGAAACTAATCCTCTTCATTTATGAAATTAAATAGTGGCTGGCATCTCCTCAGATGCAAAAGAACATTGCCTTATTTAAACGCTGTATCCACTTAACAAATATTTATCTTACAAAACTTGCAACTCTGATTTTATGTACTGTATCTTTCCTGTCAAATTCCTTAGTTCCTGTATGGACTCGTCTGACCCGTCCTCTGCCTGTACCGCAGACAAGCACCCCACCCGGGATATCCCTCCTTAGCTTTTCGCCTGCTAATTTCTGTTATTTCCGCCACTGGAAAACAGGATCTTGTAAACCTGCCTGCCGGCAGGCAGGTAAGAAATCCACCGGTTAATTTTTTACCTAATTAAACTTTATTAACTTCTCATTCCTAACTGACCATTTTAACCACACTTCTATGCGTATCAAAACCTATTTAGTTCCGCTGATAGCAGCAGGAACTATTTTTTTGTCCTCCTGTAAAAAGAATGCTGTCTCCCTGTCCTTCACCAATGCCAAAGGCGAAGTGCCGATGCTGGGCAATCTTGTTTTCCGGTTCAGCCATTCACTGGCAACCGATTCCATGCTGAATGCCTGGGATTCGACCGACTACATCTCCTTTGAGCCCAGGCTGAAAGGAAAATTCCGCTGGCAAAGCCCGGACGAACTGGTCTTTTCACCGGCTGAACCACTGAGCCCTGCCACCACCTATAAGGCAAAGCTGAAAAGTGCTGTGCTGAAGTTCAGCAAGTACAACTCGGTAAAAGGCGGGGACAAGATCAGTTTCCATACGCCGTTGCTTACACTGGACAACTCACAAATTATCTGGGTGGGAGAAAGCAGCACATCGGCTGTGCCCCAGGTTGACCTGGTATTCAACTACCGGGTTGACCCTGCTGACCTGAAAAACAAACTGGATGTGGAAGTGGAAGGTATGAAGGCAGATTTTAACCTGATCACGGTATCTCCCGATAATAAAATTTCCCTGCGTATCAACGGCCTGAAGACCGATGACAAAGACCTGGATACAAAAATTACCATTGGAAAGGGTTTGAAACCTGAGAAGGGGAATACCAGCACTGCTGATGATATCATCAATTCGGCCACCATCCCTTCGCCATTTGCACTGACAGTGCAAAATGTGGAAGCGGAGCATGACGGCATGGAAGGCGTTGTAAAAGTGGTAACCAGCCAGCAACTGACGGGAGAAAGCATCAGGTCATTTATCAAATTTGACCCCGATCTTGCTTATACAGTTGAGCCCAATGATTATGGATTCACCCTTCGGAGCGACAAGTTTGATACGGAAAAAAGCTATGCATTAACGATCGTCAAAGGACTTCGGGGCAAGATAGGAGGAGTAATGAAGGAAGACTATAACGGTGGTGTGGGTTTTGGTAAACTGGAGTCAGACATCAAATTCACGAACAGCAAGGCTGTTTATCTTTCCAAAAAGGGGGGCAAGAATATTGAAGTGCAGATAACCAGTGCGCCCAAAGTAAAGATCATCATTTCAAAAATATACGAGAACAACCTGCTGATGGCACAACGTTATGGATATTCACCGCAGGAAACCAGCAGCGGCGCTGACAATGAAGGTTATGAAGAAGATTACAATTATGATGAATACGGCGGTGGCAATGCCATGCTGGGTGATGTTATCTACGAAAAAGAAATTGATACCCGTTCATTACCCAAAAGCGGCGCGGGAAGGATACTGAATTTCTCACAGTTTGAAGACAGGCTGCCGGATTTAAAAGGTGTTTATCATGTAGTTATCCGTTCATCGGAAGATTACTGGGTGAAGGACAGCCGTTTCATATCATTATCTGACCTGGGACTGATCGCTAAAGAAGGCCGGGACAAGATCTATGTATTTACCAATTCGATCAAATCAGCGGATCCGTTGAATGGAGTAAATGTATCAGTGTATTCAGTTAATAACCAATTGCTGGGTACGGCTGCAACGGATAAGGATGGTATGGCAACGATCGCTTATTCCAATAAGGAATTCAGCGGCTTCAAACCTGCCATGATCATTGCCAAATCAGAAGATGATTTTAATTACCTGCCGTTTAATAATACAAAGGTCAACACTTCCCGTTTTGATGTAGGCGGCAAAAGAAACAATGCTTCCGGTTTCGATGCATTTGTATATGCAGAAAGGGATGTGTACCGTCCCGGTGAGAAGATCAATTTCTCTGTTATTCTGAGAGATGCCCAATGGAAAAACCCGGGTGATGTGCCTTTGAAGATAAAATTCCTGATGCCAAATGGTAAGGAACTCAAGTCAATGCGCAAAAGCCTGAACGAAGAAGGTTCCCTGGAAGGCAGTATTGATATCGCCACTTCAGCCATTACCGGCAGCTATACCATGGAAGTTTATACTTCCAATGATGTACTGCTTTCTTCAAAAAGTTTTTCTGTCGAAGAATTCGTTCCTGACCGCATCCGGGTAAAAACGGAACTTGATAAAAAATTCCTGCGTCCAGGTGAAAGATCAATCCTTGCTATCAATGCTATGAACTTTTTCGGTCCGCCTGCCGCTAACAGGAAGTATGAATCAGAGATACAGGTAAAACAGAAAGCTTTTTCACCCGAAAAGTTTGACGGTTATGATTTCAGTCTCGCCAACCAGCATACTTTCTTCGATAAACAGGTAAAGGAAGGCATGACCGATGCTGCAGGCAACGCTTCATTTGAATACGAAGTGCCGGCTACTTATGCCAACAGCGGCGCTTTGCAGACCAGTTTCTATACCACCGTTTTTGATGAAACCGGCAGACCCGTGAGCCGGGCCACTTCGGTGGACCTGTTTACACAGGATGTATACTTCGGGGTGAAGAATGACGGGTACTACTATTCCCCGTTGAACCAGCCGGTGAAGTTTCAGCTGGCAGCTGTTAACAAGGATGGCAACGGTATCAGCGGCACCGCAAGAGTGGAAGTGATCAAACATGAATACCGGACCGTACTTACCAAAAGCGGCAGTTATTTCCGGTATGAATCACAGAAAGAAGACAAACTGATGATCGAACAGAAACTAACGGTGGGCAGCAATACGGTGTATTCCTATACACCGAGGACCCCCGGTGATTACGAAGTAAAGATCTATAACCCCGGCGCCAGCAGTTATGTAAGTCGCAGTTTCTACAGTTACGGAAGCTGGGGCAGCAGCAACACTTCGTTCGAGGTGAGCCGGGAAGGGAACATTGATATTTCCATCGATAAGAAATCATATTACACCGGTGAAACCGTGAAGGCCTTGTTCAAAACACCATTTAGCGGCAAGATGCTGGTGACTATGGAAACTGACCAAATCGTATCTCACCAGACGGTGGAAGTAAGCAACCGTACGGCCAGTGTGGACCTGAACCTCAGCGCAGCGCATGTGCCCAATGTGTATATCACGGCCACCTTGATCAAGCCGCATGAAGTATCGGATATTCCACTCACTGTGGCACATGGATTTAAAAATGTGACGGTGGAGGAAAAGAACAGGAAGATACTGGTGGAACTGGTGGCTGCAAAAACCGTCCGTTCCAAAACAAAACAGAAAGTTTCCGTGAAAGCTGCACCGGGCAGCATGGTTACTTTGTCTGCCGTGGACAATGGTGTGCTGCAGATAAGCGATTTCAAAACACCCGACCCCTACGATCATTTCTACCAGAAAAAAGCGTTGCAGGTTTCCGCATTTGACCTTTATCCTTTATTGTTTGAAGAAGTTAGGGCCAAACTGAGCAGCACCGGAGGTGACGGTGATTTGGATATGGAAAAAAGGGCCAACCCCATGCCTGCAAAAAGGGTGAGGGTGGTAAGCTATTGGAGTGGTATTAAAAAAGCCAATAGCAGCGGTGTGGCGGAATTTGAATTTGATGTGCCGCAGTTCAGTGGCGAATTGAGACTGATGGCCGTTTCATATAAAGGCAACAGCTTCGGCGCTGCTGATAATACCATGACCGTTGCCGACCCGATCGTTGTGAGTACGGCGCTGCCCAGGTTTTTAAGTCCCGGTGACACGGTGAATGTTCCGGTAACACTGACCAACACCACGGATAAGTCAGCCAATGTAACAGCTAACATTGCAGTGGAAGGCCCGATGAAAGTGATAGGGGGCAATAGCCAGTCTGTAAGCCTTAATGCAAAAGAAGAAGGCAGGGCTACTTTCAGGGTAGTGGCTGACCCAACCATCAATGTGGGCAAGGTAACGGTGACGGTGAGCGGAATGGGAGAGAAGTTCACCGACGCAACAGAGATAGCAGTTCGTCCTCCTTCTACCTTACAAAAAGCAACGGGCAGCGGTTCGGTAACCGGTGGCAGTACACAAAAGATAAATATTGGGCTGAGTGATTTCATGCCAACCAGTGTGAATTACAGTTTAGTAGTAAGCCGCTCACCGGCGCTGGAATTGGGTGAGCAACTGAAATACCTGGTGCAGTATCCTTATGGTTGTACGGAACAAACGGTTTCGGCAGCTTTCCCGCAGTTGTATTACGGTGACCTCGCAGATCTGATGCAAACGAATAAACAGCAGAATAAGGTGAATGCAAACACCAACATTATGGAAGCCATCCGTAAGATAAAAATGCGGCAGTTGTACAATGGCGCTGTAACCCTGTGGGACGGAGAAGGCAGGGAAGACTGGTGGACGACCATCTATTCAGCACATTTCCTGCTGGAAGCAAAGAAAGCCGGCTTTGATGTGGACAACAGTTTGCTGAACACCATGCTGAACTATATCAGCAATAAACTGAAGAACAGGGAGACCATCACCTATTACTATAACCGTGACCAGAATAAAAAAATTGCTCCCAAAGAAGTGGCTTATGGCCTCTATGTGCTGGCATTGGCCGGCAGGACGAATGTACCGGCGATGAATTACTATAAAGCCAATACAGTTTTGCTGGCATTAGACAGCCGCTACCTGCTGGCAGCCGCTTATGCAACGGCCGGTGACAAGAAATCTTTCACTGCCATGCTGCCCGCATCTTTCAGTGGGGAGGAATCAGTACCGCAAACAGGCGGCAGCTATTACTCGGATGTGAGGGACGAAGCAATTGCATTGAATGCATTGCTGGAAGTGGATCCGGGCAATGCGCAGGTTGGCACCATGGTGAAACATGTGGCGGATAAACTGAAAAGAAGACAATGGCTCAGCACACAGGAAAGGGCATTTGCTTTTCTTGCCCTTGGCAAGCATGCCAGGTCAGCCAATATCTCAACCGCTACCGGGGAGATAAAAGTAAATGGGAAAACCATTGGTAAAGTGGATGAAAAAAGCTGGACAGGTGATATGAAAACCCTTGGTAGCAACAATGTGGAACTGGTAACAAAGGGCAGCGGCCGCCTGTATTATTTCTGGCAATCAGAAGGTATCAGCGCCAGCGGCGCTTACAAAGAAGAAGACAGTTACCTGAAAGTGCGGAAGCGTTTCTATGACAGGAACGGCAAACCTATCACCGCCAATGTATTCAAACAGAATGACCTCATTATTATTGGGGTGACACTCGAGAAATCATTTAGCACGCCAATAGAAAACGTAGTGGTAACTGACCTGCTGCCTGCCGGTTTTGAAATTGAAAACCCGAGAACCAAAGAGATACCGGGTATGGACTGGATCAAAGATGCAAGCACAGCCACCGCATTGGATGTACGGGACGACCGCATCCATTTCTTTGTGGATGCCAGCAGTGCGAAG
>JANNUI010000178.1:0-1658 GCA_031395125.1 Chitinophagaceae bacterium
TACGGTAAATCATTCCCAGATACAATGCAACCCGATTATTGTTAATGGTATTCTGTATGCTACATCACCTACATTAAAATTATTTGCCCTTGATGCTGCAAGCGGAAAACAGCTTTGGAATTTTGATCCGGATTCAGTAAATCGCAATACTTTATTTTATCATTTTATTTTAAATAATAACCGCGGTGTTACATATTGGAGTGATGGTGATGATAAAAGAATTTTATATACCGCCGGTTCTGTTTTATATGCGATTTCTGCGAATGATGGTAAATTGATTTCTTCATTCGGCAATAACGGCAAAGTTGATTTACATGAAAATTTAGGAAGAGATGTTTCTCAATTGTATGTAGCCGCTACAAGCCCGGGTATTATTTATAAAGATTTATTCATACTCGGTTCAAGAGTGGATGAAGGAGCAGCAGCGGCACCGGGGCATATCCGTGCATTTGATGTACGGACAGGAAAATTGAAATGGATTTTTCATACTATACCACAACCCGGCGAATTTGGTTATGACACCTGGGAAGATTCAATAGCTTATAAACATATCGGCGGTGCAAACAGCTGGGCTGGTTTTACAATGGATGAAGAAAAGGGAATTTTATTTGCGCCTACAGGCTCTGCTTCATTTGATTTTTATGGTGGTAAAAGAAAAGGACAAAATCTTTTTGCAAACAGTTTGCTAGCAATTGATGCGGCTACGGGTAAACGTATCTGGCATTTTCAATTTGTACATCATGATGTTTGGGATAAAGATGTGCCAACAGCACCGGTATTGGTTAGTATAAAAAAAGAAGGTAAGATTATAGAAGCCGTTGCTCAAACTACCAAGAATGGAATGGTCTATGTGTTTGAAAGAACAACCGGTAAACCCGTTTATGAAATAAATGAAGTAGCGGTTGATGCGAATACAGAAGTGCCGGGTGAAAAATTATGGCCAACTCAACCTATCCCAACATATATAAAACCCTTTGTACGGCAAACTTTCACTGCTGCAGATCTTAATCCATATTTACCCGATACAACTCTTGCAAAATTAAACAAAGATTTAGCCGGATATAATTATGGAAAAATGTATCAGCCACCGTCCTTTAAAACAATGGTTGTGCTGCCCGGTTATGATGGTGGTGCAGAATGGGGTGGCCCCGGCTATGATCCGGAAACCGGGTTACTCTATGTAAATGCAAACGAAATGGGATGGTTACTTACGATGCGTGAAAATAAAGCTGAGCCCACTAAAAAAGAAAACTACTTGCAGGCAGGCTTACGATTATATCAACGACATTGTTTGAACTGTCATGGTGTAGAAAGAGGTGGTAGCGGAAATAATCCTTCATTAATTAATATCAATTTAAAATATACTGAAACGGCTTTGAGTGGATTATTAAAAACCGGCAGAAGAATGATGCCTTCGTTCAATCATCTTGCCGAAGAAGAAAGAAAAGCAATTAGTGCTTTTGTACTTGAAAATAAAAAGGAACAACAAAAACCATTTGTAATGGCACCAAGAACTGTTGACAGTTTTTATAACCTTAAATATGGAATGACGGGTTATCATAAATTTTTAAGTCCCGAAGGTTATCCTGCTATTGCCCCACCCTGGGGAACTTTAACAGCTATTAATTTAAACACAGGAGAATTTGTTTGGAAAAATG
>JANNUI010000200.1:0-4093 GCA_031395125.1 Chitinophagaceae bacterium
TGATAGGGTTGGTGGAGAACATGAGTTATTTCACTCCGGCCGAACTACCTGAAAACAAATACTACATTTTTGGAAAAGATGGTGGCAAGCGTTTAGCGGATGAATATGATATTCCCTTCCTCGGCCAGATACCACTGGTACAAACCATCCGTGAGGGAGGAGACCAGGGAGTGCCGATCATGATGAGTGGCGATACGATCACAAAAAAGGCATTTGAAGGCTTTGCTTCCTATGTGGTAAGAAGTATTGCCATGCGGAATGCGAATATGAGTGCTGAAAAGATTTCGCAAACTGTATAAACACAAACTATATCCACATGTACGATTTGCCGCATCACAAAGAAAAAAATCAGGAAGAAATAATTCAGTTCATGAAGGATCACCCTTTTGTTTTTCTCACAGGATCGGACACCGCTAATAAGCCGGTAGCTACACAGATCCCTGTCTTTATAGACGAGAAAGGCGGAAAATATTTTCTTACAGGGCATATCATGCGAAATACAGACCATCATAAAGCATTTGAACAAAACAAAAATGTGCTGGCTATATTTACCGGCCCGCATACTTATGTAAGTGCTGCATGGTATACAAAACCGGTGGGGAGTACCTGGAACTATATGAGTGTGCATGCAAATGGAACGATACGGTTTGGCAATACAGATGAATTGAGATCTGTTCTTCAGCGTCTTACTCTTCATTATGAAAACAATAATAGTGCATCAGCAACGGTGTTTGATAATTTGCCTGCTGAATACACGGAAAGAATGATGAAAGCAATTGTGCCATTTGAAATTGAGGTCAGTGACCTGCAACATGTTTTTAAGCTAAGCCAGGACCGGGATGAGAAAAGTTATGATAATATCATTGAGAAGCTGAAACTCCAGGAAGGTGATGGAAGGAAGATAGCAGAAATAATGGAGCAACGAAAGTCAAAAGTGTTCCCCTCATGAAGCTGAAACCGTTTTTTTTACTCTTACCGTTCTTTATGAGTTGTTCGAATACAAAGAAGCTCACCAACACCCCTTCAGGGGATGGGGGCGATGTCGTCTTTGACAAACAAGGCCACCGCGGCTGCCGGGGCCTGATGCCGGAGAACACTATTCCTGCCATGATCACAGCGCTGGACCTGGGAGTGACCACCCTGGAAATGGATGTGGTGGTCACAAAAGACAAAAAAGTGATCTTATCGCATGAGCAATGGTTTGGCCAGGAGATCACCACTAAGCCGGATGGCACTTATATGGGAGAGCGGGAAGAACGGAAATACAATATCTACTGGATGACCTATGAGCAGACAAAGGATTTTGATGTGGGCATGAAACCCCATCCCCGTTTTCCCAAACAGGAAAAGATAAAAGTGACCAAACCGCTGCTGAC
The DNA here is from genome assembly GCA_031395125.1 of Chitinophagaceae bacterium. Taxonomy (GTDB): domain Bacteria; phylum Bacteroidota; class Bacteroidia; order Chitinophagales; family Chitinophagaceae; genus JJ008. The sequence continues at coordinate 1,377 of JANNUI010000200.1, forward strand.
CGATGTGATCGACAGTGTGAACAAAGCCATGATGACAAGAAGAAGGCCTCCGCCTTATTATAGTATCGAAACAAAAAGCAACCCGCAGTTTGATGGTGTGTTTCAGCCAAAGCCGGAAGAATTCGTGGATTTACTGATGGCGGTTATCACAGAAAAGCGAATAGAAGAACAGGTGATCATCCAGTCATTTGACTTCCGGACTCTGCAATACCTGCACTTGCATTACCCCGCCATCAAAACTGCCATGCTGATCGAGGGGTTTGATAAAAGGACGTTGGATGAACAGGTCAAGGCGCTTGGCTTTACACCCACCATCTACAGCCCGGCCTACCAGTTGGTAAATGAAAAGCTGCTGGAAAAATGTCACAAGCAGAAAATGAAACTAATACCCTGGACAGTGAATGATAAGGCGAAGATGGAAGAGTTGAAGAAAATGGGAGTGGATGGAATTATTACGGATTACCCTGATCTGTTTGACTGATGCTATTATCCAAAATCAAGTAATGTCTAACTTTAAATGCTGAACATTTAGTACAAAACCACAGTGACACGGGGAACACAATGCTACACAGAGTTTTCTCCCTGTTTCTTTGTGTACTCCGTGCCTCCGTGGTAAAAAAAATGGCTGTACTACCCGAAATCCGGCAGATTTTTTTCACTCAGACCGAGCCAGTCCAAAGCATTCCGGTAAAGGAGCTTTCTCGTTGTCTTTTTCCCAAGGTCCATTTTTTCGATCAGCCTGCCGGGTTTATGTTCTCCCAGGGGAAAAGGATAATCACTGCCAAGGCAGATAGTATCCTCTCCCATCACATCCAATAAATAGCTGAAGGCTTTTTTGTCATGCACCAGGCTATCTACCCAGAATTTGCCAATATAATCCCTCGGGTTAATAGGATTGTCAACGGCTACCAGGTCGGGGCGGACCTTAAAACCATGTTCTATCCGGCCGATGGTAAGGGGGAATGAGCCGCCGCCGTGTGCAAAAGCCACTCTCAGTTTCGGGAATTTTTCGAGTACCCCGCCAAATATCATGGAGCAGATGGCCCTTGCTGTTTCCGCCGGCATACCCACCAGCCAGGGCAGCCAGTATTTTTCCATCTGAGTTTCACCCATCATCTCCCAGGGATGGATAAAGAGGGCGCAGCCCATTTTCTCAGCGGCTTCATAGAATGGGAAAAAGGAACTGTCAGAAAGATTTTTACCGTTGATGTTGGAACCGATCTCCAGCCCCGGCATTTTCAGTTCTTTCATACAGCGTTCCATTTCCCGGATGGCAAGATCAGCATCCTGCATGGGCACCGTCCCCAGTCCAATAAAGTGATTCGGTTCTTTTGATACGGTTTCAGCGATATGGTCATTAAAGAAACGGGATGTTTCCAGGCCGTCGGCAGGGTTTGCCCAGTAATTGAAAAGAACAGGAATGGCAGAAAGCACCTGTATCCCCACTTCTGTTTCATCCATTTCCTTTAGCCGCTGCATCGCATCATAACTGTTTTTCTCCACCACCCGGAAGAGCTTATCGCCTTTCATCATACAGGCATCACATCCGATAGCTATCGGATCCCGGTGTTCGAGATGGATGAATTCGCCGTAGCCGAACTTTTGCGTCCAGTTGGGCATTTTGTCGGGCATGATGTGTGTATGGATGTCAATCTTCATTTGTCTGATTTCACGCAAAGCCGCAAAGAATAATACAAAAGGCGCTAAGTCTCTTTGCGGCTTTGCGTAAACTTAGCGCCTTTGCGTGAAATTAACTTCTTTTGACCGGAGGCTCCATCACCGCCCCGCATTTCTCACAGGTGCGATGCATCGTGTCTTCCCAGAAGCGGTTCATCACCGGCGGTAATTGTTTAACGATATCATCCACATGCAGGGCCTCTTCATATAATTTATTGCCGCATTTTTCACAGAACCACATAAAGCCATCGTCCTCAGATTCCCTTTTCTTTTCGATCACAAGGCCCACCGTGCCGGGCCCCCGCTGCGGCGAATGCGGTGTTTTTGGCGGAAGTAAAAAGATTTCGCCTTCTTTGATGGGAATATCCCTGAACTCCCCGTTGTCAATAATTTTTACCACGATATCACCTTCCACCTGGTAGTACAGCTCTTCGGTCTCATTGAAATGGTAGTCTTTTCTCGCATTGGGTCCGCCCACGATCATGACGATAAAATTCTCGGCGTCTTGATATACACACTGGTTGCCTACCGGTGGTTTCAGCAGGTCACGGTGTTCGTCGATCCATTTTTTGAGGTTGAAGGGGGCAATGACTGGCATATTAATAGATTTAGTTTATAACTAATTTTATTTCCCGAATCCAAAAAATGGGAAGCTTTTCTTTTTGATAATTATTAATCACCGAGTATCCGAATGGTGCGCCGCTATTTTCCGCAACTTTTACTAAATAAACTCTGTTAGTAATAAAATATTCAGGGCCTAAAAACTCAGGACATGATTTGTTCAGCAAAATTGGATATTTTGGCTTCATATAAGAAAAATCACTCTCAATAATTTCAAATTTCTGTGTCAAGGCCCAAGCGATAACGCCACAATGAGGTGTGCTTGGTTCAGCTTTAATCAATTTTACTTTTAAGCTATGAAGGGCAGAATCATTTTGTGAAAATGATTCCCATGCATTAATTAAGCACAATACTGTTAATAGAATTTTCATCTCTACGGTTTAGCAGCGAAAAATTACAACTTTTTACCGTAGGTTTGA
>JANNUI010000251.1:0-2996 GCA_031395125.1 Chitinophagaceae bacterium
CTGCCAACGAATACTCCTTACGAATTAGTTTACTACAACTATAAAACCAAAACGCATGACCTTTCGCTGGAAGGAGTAGTTACTTTAAATAATATCCGTTTCCACAAAGCAAAAACCGGGTTTAATTTCTATGGATTTGCAGGCATAGGCGGTACTGTTTATGATACAAAAGTTGATGCCCTTAATGCGGGAGATGCAAAATATAATTTCTCTACCATTACCCCTAACAGCGCTTACAAGAGCCGCAAGGATACGTACGATGCGTTGAAGGCGTTGCAGGATGGTACTTATGAAAGCCCGGCAGAGAACCAGGGTGCCCGTCGTCCGAAATTGTTTGGAGATACTTTCAAGCCATCAGGTACTTTGGGAGCTGGTGTTGCCTTTAAACTGGGAAGCCGTATCAATCTTGCCATTGAAGACAGGCATACATTCATCAAAGATGACCTGCTTGATGGTCAGCGCTGGCAGGAACATGCATGGGGCGATGCTGCATTGACCCGTGACTTTGATTCTTACAACTTCGTATCTGTAGGTCTGAATTTCAACATAGGTGGTAAGGCTGTTGAGCCGCTTTGGTGGCTGAACCCCCTGGATTATGCTTACAGCGAGATCCGCAACCCCCGCCTGATGCGCCTGCCCAAGCCGGTACTGCCTGATAGCGACGGCGATGGCGTAACTGACCAGTTTGACCGTGAGCAAACTCCTGCCGGTTGCCCGGTTGACTCTCATGGTGTGAGCCTTGATACAGATGGTGATGGTGTTCCTGATTGTAAGGATAAAGAATTGATCACACCTACTCATTGCCAGCCTGTGGATGCAGATGGTATCGGTAAATGTCCTTGCCCGACTTGTGAAAATTGCCCTGATCTGTGCAAAGGCGGTGCTGTTGTTGTGCCTACCTGTCCTGAGAAATTGGGTGCATTACCAAGTGTAAGCTTTGCAAAGAACTCCAACAAAATGAGTGATGATGCCAAGGCTGTTCTTGCAACAGTAGCCTCCAGGCTCCGCAATAACCCCGGTTGTAAAGTAGTCGTGATTGGCTACTGCTCATCTGATAAGAGAGAGCAGCAACTGAGTTGGGATCATGTAAACGCTGTTATCAACTACATGGTTGACAAAGAAGGTATCAGTGCCGACCGCTTTATCTTCAATTACGGCCAGGAAGGCGGCGACTGCAACACAGTTGACCTCCTTGCTGCTGCTGAAGGTCAGGAAGGACCGAACATGGTTGAGCCTCCTCACCCGAACCTGAGAAAGAAGAACTAAGGATTAAAAACACTCTCAATAAAAACTCCCGTCTGAATAGGCGGGAGTTTTTTATTAGGAAATCACCAGGATAGTTACCTGCCTTTTGAGCTCTAAATGGCTGATTTGATGCTTTATAACAACCTTAACGACCGCTTTTTGGCAGAGGATATTTTTTACGTAAGTTTTGCGGGTATCAGTTAACTTTGCACTCCTTTATGAAATACTGTTGGATAATTGTTTTGGCTTTGATACTGGGTAGTTGCGGCGGCAGTAAATCCGCTGCTAAAAAAGCTAATACGACCAAAAAAAGCATCACGAAGATCCTGAAGAACCCTGACCAGGAATACAAGCTCCGCATGGCGGAACAGTATTTTGCAAAAAAGAAATACAGCAGGGCCCAACTGATCTATGAAGACATTATGCCTTATTACAAGGTGGAGAAAGAATTCGAGGATATTTATTACAAATACGGGTATTGCGCCTATTACCAGGCCGACTACCTGAATGCAGACAATATTTTCAAAACCTTTCTTGAGCTTTATCCTAACAGCCCAAAGACGGAAGAGGTGGATTATATGCGGGCTTATTGTTATTACAGGCAATCGCCCAAACCCGAACTGGACCAGACCAATACCATCAAAACAATGGGCATGATGCAGACCTTCATCAACACCCATCCCGGTTCGGCCAGGAACAAGGAGGCCTATGAGATCATTGAAACCTGCAGGCAAAAGCTGGAGATAAAAGACTTTAAAAGCGCCACGCTGTACTATGATATGAACCAGTTCAGGGCGGCAGGAGTGGCTTTCAGCACCCTGCTGAATTCCTTCCCGGAATCTGAAAAAGCGGATGAATACAAACTGATGATCATTAAATCTTATTACCGGTTTGCAGAGATGAGCATAGATGAGAAAAAAACAGAACGCTTTGAGCAGGTGATAAACGAATGCAATGAATTTACTGACCGCTTCCCGGAGAGCAAACTGAAAAAGGAAGTGGATGATTATTTAAATTTATCTCAGAAAAATTTAAAAAACACCAATAATGAGCAAGTTAAGACGCCAGCTTAGTGCAGGGATCACCAATAATGTGGAAACCCGTAGCCTGGATGATATCAAATCCAAAACGGGTAATCTTTATGAATCCATTTCCATAGTAGCCAAAAGGGCCAACCAGATCAATATTTCACTGAAAGAAGAACTGCACAACAAACTGGAGGAGTTTGCAAGCCATACCGACAGCCTGGAAGAGATACATGAAAACAAGGAGCAGATCGAGATATCCAGGGCTTATGAGCGGATGCCCAACCCGGCATTGCTGGCCACCCAGGAGTTTATGGATGATAAGATCTACTTCCGGAAAAGTGAGGATGAACTGTTCAGCTAATTTATTCCTTTAAAGGTTTACATGATCAGCGATGGGTAATACTATCGCTTTTTTCATTTTGAAGCGGCAGGAGGAAGACTTCATGTTTTAGTAAGTAAATGGTATTTTTGGATACTCATGTTGCAGGGCAAAAAAATATTACTGGGTATAACAGGCAGCATCGCTGCATACAAGTCAGTTTACCTGCTGCGGTTGCTGGTAAAAGCCGGTGCAGAAGTAAAAGTGGCGATGACTCCATCTGCAAAAGATTTTATTTCGCCGCTCACTCTCTCCACGCTCAGTAAAAACCCTGTACTCACCAACCTTTTTGATGAGCAAAGCTGGGCCAATCATGTGCTATTAGGCCGCTGGGCCGACCTGAT
>JANNUI010000271.1:0-2801 GCA_031395125.1 Chitinophagaceae bacterium
GGAAGAGAATATCCTTTCGCCTATAGGAATGACCAATACTTACATGAACACGGTAAACCTGGCCATGAGACAAAATGTAGCCCAGCCACATAATAACCTGTATGGCCCGCTTACAACGATTCCGTTTGATATGGTAGACAACCTGGGACCTGCTACCAGCATGGTAAGTAATGTAAAAGACCTGAGCAAATGGATAATGCTGCAGTTGGACAGCGGCCGGTACGAAGGCAGGCAGATACTGCCCTGGCAGGTACTGCAGAAAACCCGGGATATTAATATAATGACCGGCAGCCGGAAATCACCTTTCTACCCCACTCATTTCAGGGGATATGGGCTTGGTGTATATTCCACCGATTATAACGGCCGCCAGGTTTACTGGCATACCGGGGGCGCCTTTGGCCATGTAACCAATGTTTGTTTTGTTCCCGAGGAAAAACTGGGCATCAGCATCCTTACCAATAATGATAACCAGAATTTTTTTGAAGCCTTACGCTACCAGGTACTGGATGCTTATCTCGGAGTGCCCTACACCGACAGGAGCAGTTTCCTCTGGGGTTTTTATGTGCAGGGCAAAAAAGAGGTTGATGACTCCGTGACCGCCATGCAGGCAAGGGTGGAGAAAAAAAATACACCCGTCATAAAACTGGATGACTTCACCGGCAACTATTACAATACCGTGTATGGAAGGATAAGCATCAGTAAAAACGGGAATGGTTTACTGTGCCGTTTTCAGCACCACCCTGAGCTGACAGGTTTTATGGACTATATGGATAACAATGAATTCAGGACGGCTTATTCCAACGTCGGCTACGGGGTATATCCCGCAAAATTCTCACTGAAAAACGGAAAACCATCAACTGTTGCTATACAAGTGAATGATTTTGTAGAAAGCGATACTTACCTGTTTGTAAAAGACCCGAAAGGAACAGTGCTGAAATAATAAAATTATAAAGCTCCCAGTTGGCGGAGTTAATTTTTAGAAGTGAAATTCATTGCCCCAGAGGGGCAAAATGTTAGTAGAAAAATATTTTAGTGGCATGTTAGAGCCCCATCGGGGCGATATATTTTACATATCGCCCCGATGGGGCTCTGCAAACCTAATATGATTCGTCGTTTCTACTAATATTTCGCCTCTACGAGGCTAAGGAAATTAACTCCGCCAACTGGTTAAAGCTTTATGTTTTGGCAGACTTCGTGTAGGTTTATCAACTGCAGGAAGGCTGCTTTTTATTGAACACACTTTTCTGTTGTTTACCAGAATCTCCACCAGGTTTTTTTTGTTTTTTGGAGCTGCTTGTAATTGTTGATTCAATTCATCCTTTTCTTTTTTTCTTTCCATTTATCAGCCCGGTCTTAAAAATACTACGCCGTTATTATAAAACAAAAAAGCCCCGACTGTAAACGTCGGGGCTTCATATCATCAGGCATTCCGCCTCTTATTATAGTTTCTGGCGCACTACGATCTTCTTCACGCCTACCCGCTTACCGGCTCCATTCACCAGGTCCACCACGTACACACCATCAGCAGCACCAGGTCCGAGATCCACAACGATGGAGCTATAGGCAAGGTTGCTGGTAACTACCGCCCTCTCATACACTTTCGATCCTTTGGCGTCAAATACCCTTACTGTAGCACTCTCGCCGGACTGGTTGAAGAACCTCACCTGGAATGTACCATCGTTCGGAACAGGGTACACCCACAGGTTGTCGGAAGCCTGGCCTGTTATAACCACATCTGCCGATATGCCCAGACAACCGTTCAGGTCGGTATATTCCAATCTGTATCTGCCGATATCATTCACCGTCAGTCCGGACAATACCGGTAACTGCTGCAGCGGGCTTGTCAGCAACACATTGTTCTTATACCACCTGTAAGTACCACCACCCGGGCTCACATTCGAAGAAATATTCAGCACCTGGCCCGGAACAAGGGAAGGAGGTATGCTGGTAACCACGGTTACAGACGGCAGCGGGTTTACATATAATGTGGCAATACCTGAAATCACATCTGTGCAACGACCGGTCAGGAAGCAACGGAAAGTTCTGGTGTTATCCGTAAAGCTTACTGCAGGGATTGTTAAAGTGGCTGCATTTGCTCCTGTAATATTCACCCATCCAGAACCAGTCCATTCCTGCCACTGGTATCCGATAGGTCCGCCGTTGGTTGTTACCACAATCGGGAATGAACCCGGGCTGCCCACACAGACAAACTTGGTCACAGGCTGTGTGGTGATCACCGGTATCTGGGCATCATTCACTGTTACAGTGAATGTACATGTCCTGGTATTGCCCGCAGCATCAGCAGCGGTATAGACGATAGTTGTGACCCCCACACCGGTTCTGCCGTTCAACTGGAACTGCGTAGAAGGTACATAGTTGATACCTGTAGCTGGTGAAATGATTGCAGAGAATCCCGGAGGCTGTGTTATTACATAGGTAAGCCTTGTAACCGCGCAATTATCAGTGAAAGTCGGTTGCGGAGGTGTATAGGTAGCATAGCACAGGTTAACATCTGTATTCCTTACCTGGTTGGCAGGGCACAGCGTAAAGTTTGGCTGCTCGGTATCATTCACTGTTACAGTAAATGAGCAGGTGCTGGTGTTACCGACAGCATCAGTAGCTCTCCATGTTTCGGTAGTAACACCCACAGGGAACACACCGCCCCTTCCGATTCCAGATATAAACTGGAGCGTTGGCGGAGTCGTGTAGTATTCACCCACCATCGAAAGATGGATATGATCAAGTGGTGAAGGAACCAGGTTAATGATAGGTGTTGGCGTGGGCACACCGCAAGCTGCTGC
>JANNUI010000333.1:0-2041 GCA_031395125.1 Chitinophagaceae bacterium
ATGACGAACTCGAGGCGTTCCTTAATTCCCTTCGGCTTCTGGAAGAGCCCCATTTCTAGGTTCTCAAGAATCGTCAGTGTCGGGAACACATTGTTGTTCTGGGGGACGAAGCCAACCCCCTTCGCGACGAGTTGGTTTGCCTTGAGCGAGGTGATGTCTTCGCCCTGAAGCTTTACCTCACCGCTACGAACCTTCACGAGGCCAAAGATTGCCTTCAGGAGCGTCGACTTACCTGCCCCATTCGGACCGATGATCCCAATCAATTCACCTTGGTTTGCCGTGAGCAAGCATGAATTCAAAATATTAACACCGGGCAGATAGCCGGCCGTGACATTGATCACTTCGACGACCGGCACGGCCGCCGGCGCTGCGGTCGTCATCTTCTTAGGACTTGTCGTCGGCATCGAGCAGCTCCTTCATCGCTTCAACATGGTCTGCAGCTCCTGCGCCGAGGTCTTCGTCGTGGTGGCTACCAAGGTAGGCGTCGATCACGGCAGGATTCGCCATCACGAGGTCCGGCGGTCCTTCTGCCACGATCCTCCCCTCGGCCATGACGATGACCCAGTCGGCGATGTGGCGAACCATCTGCATGTCGTGCTCGACGAACAGCACGGTCATCCCCTCATCCTTGAGGTTCAGAATATGGTCGAGCAGTGACTGTGTCAGGGCGGGGTTTTGACCGGCGTTTGGCTCATGGAGCATCACGTGGGTTGGGTCGCTCATTAGCGCGCGGGCCATGTCGAGAAGCTTTCGCTGGCCGCCCGAGAGACTCGCGGCATAGTCGTCGACCTTCGTCTCCAGTTTGAATCTGCTCAGCAACTCAACGGCCTTGGCCTCGATTTCTTCCTCTTGCTTGCTCCAAAGCCACGGCAGCAATGCGACAAACATGTTTTCGCCGCTTTGCCCTTTTGCACCCAGTTTCATGTTGTCGAGCACGCTGAGAAGATCGAGGGCCTTTGTCAATTGAAATGTGCGCACTTGGCCGAGGCGTGCAACTTTGAACGACGGAATTCCGGCGAGGGACTTTCCGAGAAAAGTCCACTTGCCGGTGTCGGGCTTATCGAATCCGGTGAGCAGATTGAAGAAAGTGGTCTTTCCGGCACCGTTTGGCCCGATCAGCGCCGTGATGGCATTGCGGGGAATCTCGACATGATCGACGTCGACCGCTGTGAGACCACCAAATGATCGAGTCACGTTGTCTGCAACGATGATCGGATCTACTTTTGCTACACCCGGCACGATTTCCCCAATATGAAGATTCGTGCTCTTTACGGGTGCGCCCCTCTTGGGCGTGACGTTACTTGACAAAGGCCAACTCCTTCTTGTTCCCGAAGATACCTTGCGGTCTGTAGATCACTAGAAGCATGAGCACAATTCCCACCACTATGAAGCGAACCTGTCCCGCTTGCACGCTAGACATTCCCGGGAACCATCCGGCCGCTTGAGCTCGCGCCACGAATCCGGATACGACTGAGAGCAGTACCCAGAAGATCATTGAGCCGACAACGGGCCCGAGAATCGTTGCAGCACCGCCAAGCAGAATGATCGTGTAGATGAAGAAGGTGAGGGTGGTCGCGTAATTTGCGGGAACTACCGCCCGAGGCAAGATGAAGATCATGCCGCCCACAGCGCCGAACACGCCACCGAGGATGAGCGATTGCATCTTGTACGCGTAGACGTTCTTGCCGAGAGCACGCACCGCGTCTTCATCCTCACGAATCCCCTTGATGACCCGGCCCCACGGGCTGCGCATCAGTTGCCAGGCGAGGAGTAGGCAAATCGCGACTGTCGTCCACGCCACAATGCGCAGCCACAAATCGTATTCATTCATCTCGAACGGCCCAAACCCGTAGGTTCCCTCGGGGATCGGGTTTGTCGCTGCGAACGTTCCCTTGTAGCCGCTCAGCCCGTCGGCAGAGCCCGTAATGAAATCGAGTGAGTTCGTAGTGAAAACTAGCCTCAGGATCTCGGATGCCGCGATCGTCACGATAGCGAGATAGTCCGCTCGAAGGCGCAATGTTGGTATGCCAAGGATCAACGC
>JANNUI010000347.1:0-7814 GCA_031395125.1 Chitinophagaceae bacterium
CCGGCAAAGCAGGCTCGGGGGACTGGTAACAATAAAGAACAATACCGATGGCACTAATGTAGTGGGAGCGGTGGACGGGTTTTTCAGAATGGGGGAGTCACATTCGCTGAGTACGATGCTGATCCATTCTTCCAATAACAAGGGAGGAAAAGATGGTTTTGCCGGGTATGCACAGTATTATTTCACCAACAATCAATGGAAACTATGGTGGACCCAAACCGTAGTAACAAAAGACTTTGACCCGGCGCTTGGTTTTGTATCCCGCAGCGATGTTATTGGCACCACGCCGGGTATTTATTGGTATTACAGAGGAAAGAAGCTGCCGTTTCCTAAATGGATAAGGGCTTTTGAACCCGGCATCCTTACCGAAATCTATCACCAGGCATCAACTGGTAAACTCTTAGAGCGACAGATCAATATCAATCCCATCTGGTTCAACTTCCAGGATGGTGGTTACTTTGGCTACCTGGTAAATCCCACGTTTCAACGATTGACAGAACCTTTTGCCCCGCTGGGAATAGTTATATCAGAGGGGAAGTATAATTATTTGCGGCACCAGTTTTATTACAGCAGCGACCCTTCAACTGTTATCGGGTTAAGTGGTACTGTGGAGTTTGGATCTTACTTCAATGGTAAGTTGAATTCCGGTAGTGTCAGTATTCGTATTTCGCCCAGTCCTCATTTTTCGTTGTCGGGCTCACTTAACAGGAACCACTTTATCAAAGTAGGAGATAACCAGGAAACGGCTACAGCCGACCTCTGGAGCATTACCGGCAGGCTGGCATTAAATCCCCGCCTTCAATTGATTGGATTTTACCAGAAGAACTCGCTCAGCAATCTTGGCAATTACAATATCCGCCTCTCCTGGGAATACCAACCGCTATCCTACATCTATTTTGTATTCAATCGCCGCGGTTTTGACAATGCGCAACTGATGCGTCAGACCGAAGACCATGTGATCGTTAAACTGAGTTACCTGCGGCAGCTCTAACTGCAATGGGAAGTTTTTTTTTGTCCGTTCATCTTCTTAACTTGTTAGCCCTATTCTTACAATCTCCCCTTTGAACCTTACTGCTGCTCTTCATTCATCATTACTAAAACCAACTGTATGAAATTTAAGCTGTTGATTGCTGTCCTGTTCTTTTTGCCTTTACTTACCACAGGACAGCCTAACTGGAGCCCCGAACAATGCCTGAAACTGAAAAATATTTCCTCCGTAGTTCCGTCACCGGACGGAAGTAAAGTATTGTATACTGTAAGGGAAGCAGTAATGACAGATGAACGAAGCGAATACATGAACCAGGTGTGGCTTTGCAATGCCGATGGCAGCAATCACATACAGCTGACCAGGGGGGATAAAAATTCATCCAACCCCGGCTGGAGCCCCGATGGAAAGCTCATCAGCTTTACTTCAGCAAGGGAAGGAAAAACCAACCTGTACCTGTTACCCGTTGACGGGGGAGAATCAGAAAAAATAACGGATGTAAAAACAGGAGTGGGCAACTACAAATGGAGTAATGATGGCAGCATGATCGCATTTACGATGATCGATGCAGCCGATCCCAAAGAAGAAAAGGACAAAAAAGCAAAGAACGACTGGTATTTTGTGGATGAAGTGGTAAAACAAAACCGCCTCTTTGTTTTATGGCTGGATAAAAAAGACACAGCCGGAAAATATGTGCAGAAAAAGATCACCAAATCCACAGGATCCGGTGGAGAAAATTATAATGTGAATGCTTTTGACTGGAGTGCCGACGGGAAAAGCATTGTATACAGCCATGGCAGATCACCGGAAGCGAATGATAATATTTACAGTGATATTTCTTTGGTAGAAATTGAAAGCGGCACTATTCGGTCTATCGCCGCTACCGGCGCGGGGGAAACCAACCCGCAGTTCAGCCCCGATGGGAAAATGATCGCCTATTACTGTACCACCGACCCCAACGACTGGCCGGGGCCCAAAAATGCAAAAGTTTATTCCGTTGCCGATGGTAAAGTATGGAGACTGAAAGCCACGCCGGATGAGAACGGTGGTATTCTCGGCTGGACAGCCGACGGAAAGAATATTTTATGGAGCGAAGCCAATAAAACACTCAGCAGCATTTATGTACTCAGCGTTGATGGGAAAATGGTAACCGAGTGGAGCAAAGGAGCGAAAGATTTTATCGGCGGCAGTACATTGAATGCTACTGCGACACATATCGGGTTTACTTTACAAAACCCATCACAGCTGCCCGAAGCATATATCAGTTCCATCAGCAATTTTTCGCCCGTAAAAATTACAGGCATCAATAAGGAACATACAGGCAAATCTTTACCAAAAACAGAAGTAGTAAAATGGAAAGCCGCTGATGGAAAAGAAATAGAGGGACTGCTCACCTTTCCGCTCAATTATCAGCCGGGACAAAAAGTTCCCTTCATATTAAATGTACATGGCGGGCCTGCCGGTGTGTTTAACCAAACCTGTGTGGCCGGCAATGGCGGCGCTTATCCCATTGCTGCATTAGCAGAAGCGGGTTATGCAGTGCTTCGCCCCAACCCAAGGGGATCATCCGGTTACGGTGCAGCGTTTCGGATGGCCAACCGTGCCGACTGGGGCGGAAAAGATTTTCTGGATCTGATGGCGGGTGTGGATCATGTAATAAAAATGGGAGTGGCCGATGAAAATAAAATGGGAGTGATGGGCTGGAGCTATGGCGGTTTTATGAGCAGCTGGATCGTGGGTCATACCAACCGCTTCAAAGCAGCAAGTATTGGTGCGCCGGTAGTTGATCTGGGGCACCAGAACCTCACGGATGATATAGAAGGGTTTCTTCCGTCTTATTTCCAGAGCAATCCATGGGATGATTGGGCAAAGTATGATGCACATTCACCACTGCGGTTTGTACAAAATGTACAAACACCGGTAATGCTGCAGCATTGCGAGGGTGACCAGCGGGTACCCATCAGCAATGCCACTATGTTTTACAATGCCCTGCGCCGCCGCAATGTACCGGTGCGGATGCTGGCCATGCCACGGCAGGGCCATGGCCCGGTTGAACCTACGATGGTGCTGAAGACCATGCAGACCAATGTGGAGTGGTTTGAAAAATATATCGGAGACAAGAAAGGATTCTGATCGCTGATAATGTTTAAAGTATCTGAAATAATCAGAACACCGTAATTATAAAATAAGAATATTGAAACAGATATTGTCAATTTTTATTCATCTTAAATTTTATAACATGAAACAGAAAACCAACGCAGGTATTATCCCTGCACTGCTAATGGCATTTGTCATGGTTGCCTGCAATAATGAGGCAAAAAAAGACGAACCCTCAAAAACAGATGCAACTAAAACTGAAGCGGCTTCCATGCCCGTTTATGATGCGGCCATGGATCCTGTAAAAGTGGAAGCAGCTTTTTTAACAATGCTTGCAGATACATTAAATGTAAAATTATATGAGGTAACTGTTAATCCGGGTGACTCTGTCGCACTGCATACTCATCCCGATTATGTATTATATGTACTTCAGGGCGGCACGCTTAAAATTTATCCCAAAGAGGGAGAGCCACAGGTAAACGAATTACAAACAGGAATGGGAGTTATATTCCCAACAGCAACACATTCCGGCAAAAACACGGGAATCACTACTGTAAAATTATTAGTGGCTGATATTTACAGGCCGAGAAATTAAATACTCAGCTAACCGGTATCGTCATATTATTAAATGGCGATACCGGTTTTATTATTCAGGTATGAATAAACTATATCTTTAGTTCTTTTCATAAATTTCATACAAACACCTCCGAAGGAGTCCTTCGGACAAAGCAAAACTGCATGACGAACGAACCTACGACCACACTGGCTGCACCCGTAAGCCAGCAGGAGAGGATTATTATTTTGGATAGTCTGAGAGGTATTGCCATACTGGGTATTTTGTTAATGAATATACCCGGATTCGGATTGCCGCTTTCAGCCACATTTGATTATTCACTTCAAACACAATCTGACATTAATTATTATTTCTGGTATGTTTTCGGGCCGGGGGTATTTGAAGGAAGCCAACGGGGAATTTTCTCTATGTTGTTCGGGGCGGGCATGTATATATTTACTACCCGGCTTGAAAAAAGAGTTACGGGGATAATGCCAGCAGAACTTTTTATGCGCAGGCAATTGTGGTTGCTTTTATTTGGGATATTCAATGCTTATGTATTGCTTTGGTTTTGGGATATACTTTATTCTTATGCCATTTGTGGCATTGTCCTTTTTGCATTCCGGAGGCTAAAGCCCAAATATTTATTTATAGCTGCCGGTGTATGTCTTTTACTGATGACAGCACGGGAAAACAGGGATCTGTATCAGAAAAAATCTGTAATCTCCAAAGGAGAACTGATTGCAGCCATTGATACCACAACAATAAAACTCACGGATAAGCAAAAGGAACAATTGGGTGCAATGGAAGAAGTAAAGAAGAACTCCAATCCTACAGAGAAAAAGAAAAAATTCGAAAAACAACGTTTGGAAATTACCGGCAGCTATGCTGATTTGTATGAAGCCAGGAGCCGGATGGCAGCTGAAGGCCAGACAAAGGGGATGTATTATTTCCTTATTTGGGATGTGCCGTTGTTTATGTTCATTGGTTTGGCTTTTTTCAAAATGGGTATTTTACAGGGCGAGGCAAAAACAAAAGTCTATGCCTGGATGACAGCAATCGGCCTGGGGGTTGGATTGCCGCTTTCCTATTTATTTGTTAGCAACGATGTGAATCAAAATTTTAACTGGTATGAGATCATAAAAAATAAAAGTTTTGATTTTTATGAGTTACAACGAACCGTTCACTCTTTTGGCATATTCGGATTGATCATGTTGCTATATAAATCCGGTTGGTTTAAATGGTTGTTTGCCTTGATGCGTCCGGTCGGTCAAATGGCTTTCACTAACTATTTAACACAATCGATTATCTGCGGAATTATTTTTTATGGCATCGGGTTCGGTTTATATGGAAAACTTGAATACCATCAGTTGTTTTATGTGGTTGGAGCAGTCTGGATAGTTCAGATCATCTGGAGCCATATCTGGCTGCGGTATTTCCGTTTCGGCCCGCTGGAGTGGGCCTGGCGGAGTTTAACGTACTGGAAAAAACAGCCCATGCGTAAATCAAATCCCAAAGAAGTGCTGGCTCCATAGATGATATAACCAACTTAATGTATATCATTCGAGAAATACTTCACCTGCAGTTCGGCCGCTACCTGCAAACCAAAGACTGAGGGGTAAGGGTATGCGGCAACAGCTGTTGCAGTCGGGGGCTAAACCGCTTATTTATTGCAGGGAATAACTGTAACTTTATAACAGCTCTTTATTTATCACCTAAAATGTTGCTATATGAACCTCCTTCAACGCCTCGAACACTGGGGTGACAGGCATCACCCCAAATGGATGGATATCGTACGTATAGCTTTGGGAATTTTTCTTTGCTACAAGGGAGTTGACTTCCTGAATCACATGAGCGACCTGATCGGCATCATGGAAGGCCAGACCTCTTTCGGCGATTTTACCTATGTACTGGCTGGTCACTACACGGTCTTCGCCCATATCCTGGGTGGTATTCTCCTGATCGTTGGTGTGCTGACCCGCTTTGCCTGCATTATACAGATCCCGGTACTGCTGGGGGCCATATTCTTTATCAGCACCAATAAGGAAATGCTGCGGCCTTATTCAGAATTGTTCCTGTCCATCCTGGTATTATTGCTGCTGGTTTATTTTTTAATTGCCGGAAACGGCCCCTGGTCGGTGAAGATGACAGAAGAAACCAGAAAGAACAGGAAAGGATGATAGCTTAGCCGGTACAACAGAAGATAAACATTAAGACAACTGCTTTGCTTTAATAGCGGCAAGGCCTTTTAATGTTTCCTCACTGTTGTTTTTCCAGAATCCCATTTTCTGCGAGTTGAAATAAAATTTTTCTCCTGCCGGGGTGGTGATGGATAACCATTTCAGCATCCGCCAGTCGGGTTCCTGCTGCACGGTGCATTCATCCAGGTTAAACGAAACAGGCGTTCCGCTTTCGCTGACCTTATAATAGAGCATTTTGCCAATGAGGTACAGTACTCCATAGGAGTCAAAAAACTTAAGAGAGTTTTTGTAACGTTTAAAAGAGGCATAATGATACAGGGCAGCATATTCAACCGGCTCTTTGATGCTTCTCAGCACCCTGTTGAAGCGCTGTTCTTTGGCAAAGAACATCAGCACAACAACGATTAGCCCGATAATACCGCCGATAATAGCGCCAATTAAGATTGATGACATAACAACTGGTTTATGGTTACAAATTATTTCTTAATGCCCTGCCTGCTCTCACCCCGAGGTGTTTTTCGTTCTCCACCGTCAGTACCCCATTTACTATCACAAAATGAAAACCCCTGGAGTAGGCATGGGGTTTTTCAAAAGTAGAGATATCCTTCACTTCTTTCTCATCAAAAATGACAATATCTGCCGCCATACCCTCCTTTAAAAGGCCCCGGTCTTTCAGCTGAAACTTCTGTGCCGGTAATGAGGTCATCCGGCGGATAGCCTCCTCGAGAGAAATTACTTTTTCTTCCCGCACATATTTGGCCAATACCCGGGCATTGGTGCCATAGCCCCTGGGGTGCGGCATCCCAACGCCATAGGTCCGTATGCTGGCATCGCTGGCAAACATATTAAAGGGATACTGCATGATGCGTTTTACATCTTCCTCGCTCATACCATGAAAGACGGCACTGGCACCACCGCTTATCATGAGGTCGATCACCGTTTCAGCTTCGTATTTCGCCTTGTGTTTCTTTCCCTTCATCAGGTTGATCTGCTCAATGCTTTTGCCATTATAAGAAGTATCCGGCGCATAGTTCGCCACCACGGCATAGCTAAGGTGTTTTAGTTTTCTTTTTTTCAACCTTTCCAAAATGGAGCTGACCACATATTTTTTCACTTCAGGCCGCTGCAATCTTGCTTTGATGGAATCTTGCCCGTCGGCCAGTATTTCATCGGGGATCAATGTGCTGATGGAAGTGCTGCTGGCGGTGTAGGGATACTGGTCGATCGTTACTTCAATTCCTTCTTTCCTGGCGGCTTCGATCATCGGCACTGTTTCTTTACTGCGGCCCCAGTTGTGCTGGCCGCTGCATTTGAAATGGGAGATCTGGACAGGCAGTTTTGCTTCCCTGCCGATCGTTAATGCTTCCTCGATGGCTTGCGTTACACTGTCGCCTTCATCCCGCATGTGGCTTGCATAGAGACCCTTGTACCGGGCAGCCACTTTTGCCAGCGTCACTATCTCCGGAGTTTTGGTATAAGTGCCGGGAATGTAGATCAACCCGGTTGATAAGCCCACCGCCCCGTCTTTCATGGCTTTGTCAACAATCTCTTCCATCCGCTTCAATTCTTCTGTTGTCGCATCCCGGTTGGCCCGTCCCATCACGGCTTTACGAACATCATTATGGCCGACCAGGGTGGCTACATTGATGGAGAGTTTCAGCGAATCAATATAGTGGAGGTATTTCCCGATGTCGGTATTCGAGGAGCCACAGTTACCGGTGACACAGGTGGTCACCCCGTCCAGAATAAAATTAGTAGCATTGGGATCTCTTTTCTCATCATCTTCCAGGTGGGTATGCACATCAATAAAACCGGGGGCAATGATGAGCCCTTTGGCGTCAATTGTTTTTTTGGCTGACAGGTTGAGGTCTCTTCCGATCGAAATGATCTTTCCATCCTTTACCGCTATACTTCCGTAATACCAGCTGTTGCCTGTACCGTCAATGATCTTTCCGTTGATGATGAGAATATCTGCCGG
>JANNUI010000362.1:0-4497 GCA_031395125.1 Chitinophagaceae bacterium
ATGTACGGATACAGCGGCTGAAGAATATCCGGAACGCTGCTGTGGTGATCATTGACAACAAAACGCATAAGATCATCACCTATGTGGGCTCATCCGGTTTTATGGACACGACGGACGGCGGGCAAGTAAACGGCGCCAATGCCGTGAGGCAACCAGGCAGCACACTAAAGCCCTTATTGTATGCTATGTGCTTTAATGAAGGTTTGCTTACTCCTAAAACCGTAATGACCGATGTGGGGGTGAATTATGATGGTTATGCCCCGGAGAACTACGATGAAAAGTTCAATGGTTATGTGACCGTTGAATATGCGTTGGAACATTCATTGAATATCCCTGCTGTAAAAGGGTTGCGGATGCTGGGGCATGAACGGATGATCCAGCAATTATCCAATTGCGGTTTCAGGCAAATACAAAAAGACCGGCGAAAACTGGGGTTGTCCATGATACTGGGGGGATGCGGAACGACACTGGAAGAGATGACTAGTTTGTTTTCGGCCTTTGCCAATGATGGAGTTTATATTTCTCCTTCTTTTATGCAAAATGATACCCTACTGCATACAGTACGGGTGATCAGCCCGGCTGCCAATTACATGATCAATGAGATCCTCTCGAAAGTAAACAGGCCCGTCTTCCCGCTGAACTGGACCGCTACCGAGCGGATGCCCAAGATCGCCTGGAAAACCGGCACCAGCTATGGCCGCAAGGACGCCTGGAGCATCGGTTACAATAAGAATTTTACCGTAGGTGTTTGGGTGGGAAATTTTTCGGGAGCCGGTGCAGCCGATCTGAGCGGGGCCAATACAGCAACGCCTCTTCTCTTCAAGATCTTTAATACGATCGACTACGACAGTGATGAAGAATGGTTCAGGCAGCCTGTTGACTGTGATATAAGACAAGTGTGCAGTGAAACCGGCCTGGCACCCTCAACGCATTGCAGCAGTTTGGTCACAGACTATTTTATTCCGTTGATCTCATCCACCAGGGTTTGCGAAAACCGGCAGGAGATCATGCTAAGCCCAAATGAGAAGATCTCATATTGTAAAAGTTGTGCTCCAGCGAGCGGCTATAAGAAGAAACTATTTAAAATAGTGGAACCGGAAATGCAGGCATGGTTTGAGGGAAACAGGATCTCTTATGAAAAAATACCGCCGCACAACCCCGACTGTGAACTCATATTTAAAGGAGCCGCGCCAGTTATCAACTCACCTGTGAATGGTACGGAATACCTGATCAACAAAAAGAACCCGGAACCCCTGCAACTGACCTGCAAGACTGCCAATGATGTGAGTAAAGTGTATTGGTATATCAATAATAAGTTTTACAAAAGCAGTAATGCCGGGGAAAAACAATTCTTTGTGCCGCAGGAGGGACCTGTAAAGATCTCCTGTACGGATGATAAAGGAAGGAACAGGAATATCAGGATTACGGTGAAGTATGTAGTGCTTTAGATCTTCCCCGCTGCCTCCTCACCCGTATTGATCGCTCCTTCCATAAATCCCTGCCACTCTGCCAGGTGCTCCCCGGCAAAATGAGTGTGGATATGCGGTCTTTTCAGAATGGGCATCACCCGAAACCATTGGCCCTTGCCATACAAGGCATAAGCGCCAAATGAATACTTATCCTTGCCCCAGTAGTAGTTGGTCATTTTCTCAAACTCCTCTTTTGCATCATTGAAATGAGGTTTGAGTGTCTGCATCACCATGTCTTCCCGCCAGGCATCCGACTGGTTGGCCACTACGGCGGCCTTCTCACCGATGCTGTAGGAGATCAATACTCCTTTTTTGGAGGGTTGGTTCTTGGTGGCGTGGTAGAAATAATGCGGCGACTGATCGGTCACCATATCAAAACCCTCATCTTTCCAGAAACGTTTTTTAAAAAGAAGCGGGTTCTTATTGATGCGGGCATATTGCAGTTCGTTCATGGCATTCACCTGGTCGGCCGGGAAACCGGGCTCCCATTTTATTTTCTTTACCGCAAAGGTGGGGGCCGTGCAGATGATCTTATCACCGGTAAAGATCTGGCCGTTATCACAATACACTTTTACGCCGCCTTTTACATTTTGAACTACCCGGATCACTGAATGCTGCAGCAGGATCTTGTCCATACCGGTCTTATCCGCGATCGATCTTGCCAGCATGCTGTTGCCGCCTTTTATCTTCAGGTCCATTTCATTTTTCTCACTGCTCTCGGCATACTCGGCCAGGGCCGCAAAGGCGGAAACACTGCGGATCGTTTCCCCAAAGTCTGTACTGTCGAACAGTTCCCGCAGGTCAAGATCGCGACCCTCACATCCATTGTTCACCAGGAAACGCCACCAGTCCATTTTATCCAACCGGAGTTTTTCCGCCTGGGTAAGTTTGGGATAATTATCAATGATGGATTTGAATTTTGCCTTCCAGTCTGCACTGTAATCCCATTCCCCGTTCTTATAATATTTCCCCTGGTAGATCAGGTGACTGTCAAACTGATTATTCTGTAATTCCAGCCCGAACTCATTGCACAAATTTTGCAGGCGTTCATGTGAGTTCCCCACCCATTCGGCCCCCAGTTCTATCACGAGGTTCTCCTTTTCATCCATGACATGGGAAAATACCCGTCCACCGATCCGGTTCCGGGACTCGAGGATCACAAAATCGATTTTCTTTTTATAGAGATAATAAGCGGCGGAAAGACCGGCAAAGCCAGCCCCGATGATGATCACTTTAGGTCGCTTCGGGATAAAGAAACCGCCGAAGGAAGAAGATGCAAGTACAAGACTACCTGTGCCCAGCGCCGTTTGCCTGATAAAGACTCTGCGTGAACTCATAAGAGATTTTTTGGTTGACCTGAAGATCTATAATTTCAGGATAACAGCCAATACATGTTACTATTTAAAAAGCTGAACCCCCGCTAAAAATCAATCTGACTTCTTCACACTCGCCGCTCCGCTAACACTCTGACCTACTTCGGGAGGATTGCCTTTATACCGTACATGGCTGGCACCACTGGCACTTGCATCCAGTTTTACACTCGCAAATACCTCCGCATGACTGGCACCGGAGAGTTTAACATGAGCATTTTCGGCCGGCAGGCCAAAGCATTTTGCTTTCGATGCACCGGACCCATCCACTTTCAGGTCCCTGGTTTCACCACTTAGTGTTGCCGTACTGGCTCCTGATACTTCTACACCTACCACCGGCGACTTGATATCCATCTCTGCTTCGCTGGCACCGCTCAGATCAATGTATAATTCATCTGCGGAAGTTATTCTGCCTTCTGACTGAATACTGCTGGCCCCGGAAATATCAAAATGCCGGAAAGAAGGCCCACTCACATACACTTTGATCGATTGTGAAGGTTTCAGGTTATACCCGCTCTCCGGGCGGATGACGAGGGTATTTTTATTCATGTACACTTCGATATGCTGCTGCAGGTTTTCATCCGCCTCCACTTTTACCGAGTAAGCTGAATCCTGCTTAACAAACACCTTGATAGCGCCACCCGTTTCTATACTTTGAAAGCCATGTTCGTCCCGGGCTTCTGTCTTGATTACCCCATTCCCACGGATACGTTCACCACCTATATTACAGGAGGTAAAAACTACGAATGAGCAACTAAAAACCAGTAGAAGGTTCTTCATAAAAAAAGTTTATGTGGCAAAATTAAAGTGTTTATCCGTTTGTTGGGACGCAGAAAGCCACTGGCGGGTTACAACCGGCAGCAATTCTTAAAACCCCTTATCTGCCTCATTTTCGAAGCTTAACCCGATTCCTCGCCCCGTTTTTTTATCTTCGCAGCCTATGGCGGAAAAAATCCTGATCCTTGACTTCGGCTCCCAATATACCCAGCTGATCGCCCGTGCCGTACGGGAATCCAATGTCTATTGCGAGATCATTCCCTACCATAAGAAATTTGAGTTCGAACCCGGTCTGAAAGGCATCATCCTTTCTGGTTCGCCTTGCTCTGTGAACGAAGAAGGCGCCCCGGATGTGAATGTGGAAGAATTTATAACAAAGGTGCCGGTACTTGGCATCTGTTACGGCGCCCAGCTGACCTCCAAACGTTTTGGAGGAAGAGTTGAAAAAAGTAATAAACGGGAATATGGCCGTGCCATACTGCACAAACAAAAAGAAGATACACTGTTTAATAATGTGGCAGCGGAATCGCAGGTATGGATGAGCCATGCTGATACCATACTGGAAATGCCCGAGGGATTTGAACTACTGGCCACCACGGAAAGCATACCTGTAGCTGCCTTTAAGAAATCATCGAATGGAACTCACGACGCACGACTCACGACTCATGACTTTCCTCTCTACGGGGTACAATTCCATCCTGAAGTATACCACTCCAAAGAAGGAAAAAAAGTATTGAACAACTTTTTAGTCGGTATATGCGGTTGTTCGCAGGACTGGACACCAGCCCATTTTATTACAGATACCGTTGAAGGCCTGAAAAAGCAGATCGGTGACCGCAAAGTCATCATGGCGCTGAGTGGTGGGGTGGACTCCACGGTTG
>JANNUI010000365.1:0-4263 GCA_031395125.1 Chitinophagaceae bacterium
CATTAATGAAATGCGCCGGCACTATTCCAACTACCTGAAAGGTTTGCCGAATATTAAAGAGTTCCGCAATAAACTGGTAACACTGAAAACCGAAGAAGAGATCAACGAAGTGTTTGATGATATAGCCAGCACATACGGCGGCTACCAGTTTGAAAAATCACCCATTGAGCTGGTCAACTACCACGAAAAATGCCCCGTGGATTAATGGGTCGGGGCGCTGTAAGCGACCTGAACCCTAATCAAATAATACCAATCTTAAACTCTGTTGTCGCTGCAATCGACCTGAACCGTTTCAGTAAAGAACCGGAACGCTTTAACGGTCTGGGTCTTTTTAAAAGAGCTTACCCAGAATCTTCTGATCAATTACTTCCATAGTTTTCATTTTTATATCCTCCGCCTTCAGCCCGGTAAGAGAATAAAATATTTCTTTATTACACAAGCTGCCATTTCTTAAACCTGTGTAGTCCGGGAAAGAAGAATAAGGCCAGTCAGACAGCGCCTTTACCATTCTTGCAACAACAGGGTTCTGATGTATATAATGAAAACATTGCTCAAAATAACTGATCCTTGATCCGTCATTAACCTCGCACAAGATCTTTGCCTTTGTTTTCTGCTGAAACAGGGAACCTGTTGTTTTATTCTGTTTATTGATTGCCTGAGAATAACTACTCAGCAGGATGCCAATGCGATAGGCCAACTCCTGCATTGGTTTTCCGCCAAAAGAATCTCTTTGCTTTAACCCGTTTTCTGTAGCCTTCAGCAAAAAATGAAAATGATTGGGCATAAGGCAGTATGCAATGATTTCGGAAACCGGGAGTAGTTGTTCTTTTACTTTTTTAAGAAAGAAAAGATAATTTCTCTGTCCAAAGAAAATGACTTGTCTGTTATTTCCTCTGTTGTACACATGATAGAATTCTCCCTGAATAAAATGCATGATTGTTTTTGACAAAGTTGGTTTTGTATACGGTTCAGGCCCCCGCTTTAGGCGGGGTCCCGACCCTTCAGTCACATTAGGTCATGCTGACCTTCATCGCCTTCATCAGGCCATACAAAGAAACCAGTGTCCAGGTTGCCTCCAGGATCACAAATGGCCAGTAGCCAAGCAGCAGTGATGCGATTGTGGCCAGTCCCGCCCCGATGATGTTCAGTACAAAATATAGCTTGCCATCCTGCTTCAGCAGTTTTTCTGAGCCTGAAAAGTAAGCCAGCAGAACCAGCCCCACCCCGGCAGAGCCGATGATATCAGTTACATTCATAATTACTGGTTATAGTATATAAGAATCAATCACTCATTGACCGCTTTCAGTACATCCTTACTAACCGGTGAAATGGATGAGCCGAAGTAATTTGTCAGCAAACCATTCTCGTTCACTAAATATTTGGCAAAGTTCCAGGAAGGAGGTTTACTGTTCCACCCATTCTGTGCGGAATCGGTCAGCCACTTAAAAACCGGGTTTTGATCGTCTCCTTTTATCACACTGCTTTTTTTCATCAGTGGAAAGGCGACTCCATAATTTTTTTTGCAAAACTGTGCTATCTCTTCGTCTGTTCCCTTCTCCTGTTCCTTAAAATCATTGGCAGGAAATCCCAATACCACTAATTTATCCCCGTATTCTTCTGATAACTTTTGCAGGTCGCTGTACTGGTTGGTATACCCGCAATCGCTGGCGGTATTCACCAGCATTACTTTTTTCCCTTTGAAACCCGAGAAGTCAAGTGTATCGCCATTATTAAGCGTTGCTTTTAAGGAGTAAAAAGATACGGGTGGTTGTTTTTTATTATTCGCCAGTCCGGTTGTATTCGTTCCCGTCATTCTGGCAAACCACATCCATACCGGGTAAACAGCTTTCAGCACTTTCTGGCGATAGGTCATGTTTCTTGAATTACGGTTTACAATTTCCACATACAGGGCAAAAGCACCGATCAGCAGTAAAAGAACAACCAAAAATCGTTTTAATTTTTTCATCTGATGATCCATTTAAACAATTTCAGCTTTCCTTTGAATGGCGGGTATTTGATATTCGGGTCAAACCAGGTGGGAGTTTTCATCACTGCTTTTTTATGGCTGAAGGTTTCAAACGAATATTTGCCATGATAACTGCCCGTTCCGCTGAAACCCCTGCCACCAAAAGGTAAATGATGATTAGTAAGGTGCCAGCTTGAATTGTTCACACAGGCCCCTCCTGCCGGTACGGCTTCCAGCCATTCTTTTTCCTTTTTCCGGCTGGCTGTATAAACATAGAACGAGAGGGGATTGGGATGCCGGTCAATAATTGCTTTTGCCTCTTCCATTGTTTTAAATGCAATAACCGGCAGCACCGGGCCAAATATTTCATCGTTCATTACCGGCGCATCCAGCGGTATATCCGTAAGGATCGTGGGCTCAATAAAGAGTTTTTCTTTATCCGTTCTCCCACCGTAGATTGTTTTGCCCGCTGATAAATACCCGGCAATCCGGTTGAACTGTTTTTCATTGATGATCTTACCATAATTATAACTTTCCTCAGGCTTGTTGCCGAAAAGTTTTGGGAGGGTCTCCTTCAACGCATTCAACAGTTTATCCTTTACCGATTCATGCACCAGCAGGTAATCCGGCGCCACACACATCTGCCCGGCATTTGAAAATTTGGTCATGGCTATGCGGCGGGCTGCCACTTTTATGTTGGCATCGCTTTCCACCACGCAGGGGCTTTTGCCACCCAGTTCCAGTGTTACCGGCACCAGCCTTTCGGCTGCCATTTTATAAATGATCTTTCCTACAGCTGTGCTGCCCGTATAAAAAACATGGTCGAAGCTGAAGTTATTCATCATTTCCGGGATAACCGTTTGTCCTTCTCCCTGTACGTAGCGTATATACTCTGGCGGAAATGTTCCTTCAATTATCTTTCTCATCACTGCATCAGTGGCAGGTGCAGATTCGCTGGGTTTTAATACCACACAATTGCCAGCGGCCATGGCGCCAATCAGCGGATTGATTAATAATTGAAAAGGATAATTCCAGGGGCCGATTACCAGTACAACGCCCAGCGGTTCTTTCATTACCCGGCTGGTTGATGGCAGGTTAACGAGATTAGTGCCGGTCCTTTCCGGCTCCATCCAGCTCCGGAGGTTTTTGATAGCAGCGTTTAATTCAGCGATCACCATCCCGGTTTCTGTCACCCAGCTTTCTTCCGGGCTTTTTTTCAGATCGTTATGAAGGGCATCATACAAGTCCTGTTCATGGTTCAGGATGGCCGTTTTCAGTTTCTTAAGCTGCTCTTTGCGAAATTTATATGGCTTTGTACTGTCACTGCTGAAATATTGCCGCATTTTCTCCAGGCTGGCTATATGGGTCATTAATTCTAATTTTATACCAAGTTAGGCAAAACTCTCCTCCCGATGACCGACGAATACTTCATGATGCAGGCCCTGAAGGAAGCAAAAAAAGCTTTTGAGGATGATGAAGTACCAGTAGGCGCTGTGGTGGTGCTGAATAACAAGATCATTGCCCGGGGACATAATATGACCGAGCGTTTGAATGATCCCACTGCTCATGCCGAAATGATCGCCCTTACTTCCGCTTTTAATTCCCTGGGAAGTAAATACCTGCCGGAAGCCACTTTGTATGTAACCGTTGAACCCTGCTTTATGTGCGCCGGGGCCATTTACTGGAGTAAAATTGGTAAGATCGTATATGGCGCAGATGATGAGAAGAATGGTTATAAAAAAACGGCGGGAACCAACTGGCCTTTTCACCCCAAAACAGAACTGATAAGAGGTGTGATGAAGGATGAATGCGGCAAACTGATGAAGGATTTCTTCCAATCAAAAAGATAATCATGACAAGAGCCCTCAAACTAAAGAAAACCACCACCACCCACCCGCGGACGGGGAGCCAGTTTGCGATCGACAGCGGGATCTATGAACCATTCAAAGCGGCGATCCTGCAAAGCCTGAAAGGCAGCAAGGGAAAAACATTTACAGATCTAAGGGATGATGTAGTGAAGATCATCCAAAAGAAAATACCGGGATTTACAAAATCCATTCCCTGGTACACTATTTCCATCCGGCTTGACCTTGAAACAAGAGGGATCGTTGAAACCTTTTCTGAAAAAGGAAAGAAATTGAACAGACTTGCGAGATAAGAAACAATTCATTCTCCCATCTGCCGGATTAAACCTCACCTCCTTACTTTTGTTATCCCAATAAGGATATTAACAACTAAACTCAAGAATTATGGCATTCACCTTAGCAGCGCTTCCTTATGCACATGATGCACTGGAA
>JANNUI010000382.1:0-1691 GCA_031395125.1 Chitinophagaceae bacterium
AAGCTATGCCAACCACTAGTGTAGGTGACTTGGTACAGAACAATTTTGCCTGTGAGAAAAGGGTCGATGAGACCTAGGGTAACGGAGGCAACCATGGCACAGACGAAGGACTGCCACATTGTCTAGTCCGGAAAGTAGTATGACAGCTGATTCCGGAAGCTGGAGGGAATGATTACATTTGAGAGATTGAGCCGTTGCTCCGGTATGAGAAAAATTATCCGCACATATCTTTTCTTCACAACAGCGGGCTGGTTGTTTCTTTCGGGTACTGTTGCAGCGCAGAACAATGAGGCGGTTCCCTGCACGGACATCAGCAGGATCGTATTGCTGCAGGAAATAAGGTCTGCCGTAAGCACCGCTTATATCGGTAAAAAAGAAGAGCCGGAGCAGGTTTATCCTTCACTGCAGTTCAAAACCGGCACCATACACAACGGTGCAGTGCCGGATCATTATGTGGTGAAAAAAGCGCTGGTAAAATTTACCCTATGTAACACTGGTGATACGGCAACAGCCATCTATTTTTTCCCGGGTTTTTATTATACCAATATCCGCCTGTATGCAGTAAAGAATGCTGCATTAGTCCCCCTCCCTGCTGTGCTGCCTGATATACCTGAACGAACGGGCTACAGGCTTATCCGTTTGCCCGGGTATGACAGTGTGACTATCGTGGCAGAGCTAAGTTTTCTTAAGACCTATGTAAACAAAATAAGACCGCGACTCATCAACCCGCAATACCTGGGTGCATTTGTTACCAACCTGCACAATATCGGGGGTCAAAGCGACCTGATCACTTACGTCTTTTGCGGCCTGCTGCTGATGATGATCCTGTACTCCCTTTCTGTTTTCCTGCAGGGAGCCAACAAGGAGTTTTTGTATTATTCCGGTTATGCTTTTTTCCTCGGCCTGATGCTTTTTACTAAAGCATTTTTTGCCTACCAGACCAGCCCCACCAATTATTTCCTGGAAGAATACCTGGATTTTGTAATGCAAAGCCTGGGCATCCTGTTTTACCTCATCTTCATGCAAAAGTTCCTGGATACAAAAAACCAATACCGGTTCCTCCATAAACTATACAATGGCGGGGTCTTCCTGCTTTCTTTCGCCATCCTCGCTTTTACCTTTCTTCATTATGGTACAGATAACTACCCGCTGGAAAACTTGCTGGAAAACGGTGTGAAGGTATTGCTTCTGCTGATGATCATCATCTTCCTGGTATACAGCCTTCAGCACTGGAAGGCCAAACTGCTCCGCTATCTTTTCTGGGGCAACCTGGTCTACCTGCTGTTTGCCATAATGTCGCTGGCACTCATCATGGCCCCGCAGGTCTTTAAACTGAAAGGACTGGCAGGTAACTCCCTTATCTGGTATGAGGCCGGTTTGTTTTTTGAACTGGTCTTCTTCCTGGCCGGGCTGAACTATAAAAACAGGGGGCGCATCATTGAACAGACAAAAGAAAGGGAATCGCTGAAAGCGCAGAACCTGATGAAAGAGTATGAAAAAGAGATCGCCGTGTATAAAGCACAGCAGGAAGAACGGCAGAGAATTTCTGCAGACATGCATGACGAGCTGGGATCCGGGATGACGGCCATCCGCCTGATGAGTGCTATAGCCCGGAGCAAGATGAAAGAGAACACACCGGAAGAAATTGAGAAGATCTCCCGGTCGGCAGATGATGTGCTGAACAATATGAA
>JANNUI010000037.1:0-1809 GCA_031395125.1 Chitinophagaceae bacterium
CTCGGCGCGGGCTATCGCTTCGGCTCGCAGACCACGGGTTTCCTCGACCTCCGGGGCTCGTACGCGTTCACCCCGAAGCTGGGTCGCTACGGCTTCGGCTACCGGAAGACTCTGTGGGCCCCGGGTGCTCGCATGCCGCGCTTCGAGGCCGCCGCGCCCGGCCGCATCGGCGAGCGGAACCGACTCGACCTCGAGCTCCGCTACGCGCGCAAGACCGTCCCCTTCATGCTCGAGCACTCCGATCCCGACGCCGGCGGCTTCGGCGCCCTGATCTCGGGCACCAGCGCGCAGAGCATCTTCGAGCAGCGCGGGTTCACCGGCGCGCTCGCCTTGTGGAGAGGCGACTGGCTGCTGCGCGCCGGCGTCCTCACTGCGAAGGAGAAGGCACTTCCGGTCGTCACCAGGTTCAGCCTGCTCGGTAAAGAGGAGGACGTCCCCGACAACACGGTCGCGGACGCCGACGAGTTCACCGAACCGTTCGCCGAACTCGGCTTTCGGCGACGCGACTGGGACTTCGCCGCGACGGCAACGCTCCACGGCACGGGCGATCGCCGCCGCCTGCGCGGCGCGCTCGGCAAGGCGATGCGCCTGGGCTCGAACTTCAAGGTGGGCGTCGAGCTCGAAGGCGGTGCGGCCGCAGCGGCGGCTCCGCGCCAGCGGCGCTTCGAGATCGGCGGCGCGAAGTCCGTGCCCTCGCTCCCGTACGGCCAGGGCGGCACCGATCACCTGGTGATGTCCCGCTTCGAGTTGCGCGGCGCGCAGGACGTGCTGAACGCGCTGCACCTGCCGCATCCCCAGTGGCTCGTGCTGCAGCCGTCGCTGTTCTTCGACTATGCGAACGTGTGGAACGACCCTGCGGGCCGCGACGTCGTGTTCTCGAAGCCGCCGGGCGAGGGCTGGCGCGGCTCCGCCGGAGGCGGCTTCGCGTGGCGGCTGGGAGTGCCCGAGCCGGATGTGACCATGCGCATGTGGATGGCGTGGCCGGTCGGGCCGCGCGGCGGCGAACCGCAGTTCAACTTCACGGTGGGACGGACATTCGAGCTGGTGGGGCGGCTGTAGCGGCGTTCACCCGGCGGCGCTTCCGTCGCGCTGCCCACTTTCTGCCCAATTCACCTATCTCAGGCGAGGTGAATTGGGCAGAAAGTGGGCTGACGATTCTGTTGGGGCCCCCGCCAATCCGGAAAGTACACGCTTCGGCATGCACCACCTTCATCAAGTCTCGACGGCTCGAACCCGATGGCCACTGGCCGTCCTCCTCGCGCTCCTGGTGCAAGCAGCACCCGGCGGTGACGCCGCCGCTGAGCCAACCGTCAACCTCTCCTGGTCGTTCTGTAGTTCTGCGCCGCTCACATCGCGCTCGATCGGTCCGGGCGACCAGGCGGGCGTGTACACGTCCGTGCGGGGGCACGAAGCCCCGCACCTGGGCTACCGTCTCGCGTGGATTCTGCGCACTCCGGATCCAGGATTTCCCGACGCGTGGCGATTCGACGCGGATGGCTGTCAGGGCACCGACTTGCTCACGATCAATCCCCGCGGACCGGTCACCTTCACGCGTTGCTTCGACTTCGCCGGAGCTTCCGCCTGGACCGCCTCGACCCGCGTCGAGTTCGACGCTTCCGCCGGCACGCTCCGGATCGAGCTCGATCACGACTACTCGCCGCTGGTGGTGCCGTCCGTGGACCAGACGTATTTCCTGGCGCGCGTGCTCTTCGATCACAAGTGGAGCAGCGTCGAGTCGGGCGCGACCATGTGCTCGGGGATCGATCGGCCGGTGTGCATCGCGCTAGCGCAGGCCGGGTGGATCGATGA
>JANNUI010000572.1:0-1559 GCA_031395125.1 Chitinophagaceae bacterium
CAGCGTGTAGGCGAACTGCAGCACATGGCCTCCACCCCAGAAGAGCAACTCGTAGTAGATGCGCGCGTCAAGCCCCCGCGGCAGGGCGTGCCACGACCAGGCGAAGGCGCAGGCCGCCACCGCGGTTGCCACCAGCGCCGCATTGAGGCCGAAACGCAGCGCGCCGCCGCCGCTGATGCGCATGCCCACCGGCGCGGCCGCGAGCATCGAGCGCAGGCACAGCAGCGCGATGCCGGCGCCGAACAAAACCAGTCCCGCGAGGAACACCCGGCCGTCGAGCACCGGCACGTAGTTGGCCATGACCGGCGTTGCGTGCTCGACGAACGGCGCAACGCACATCGCCGCGGTGCCGGCCACGGCCGCGCCAAAGGCAAGCCAGGCGAGCGGCAGGTAGCGCACGGTGCCGTTCATGCTCCACAGCGCGCCGCCGAAAGCGAGGAACCACACCAGCACCGAGAGATCGACATGCACGACCAGCGCCACGCGAAAAAAATCGGCGACCGGGAACAGGCCCATCAACTGGGGCGTGCGCGACAGCACCAGCAGGATCGAAAACACGCCCGAGATCAGCAACGCCGTGAGGCCCAGGGCAAGCCAGGCGAGCATCAGCGGCCGGCGCGCGTCCTGGGGCACCGCAAGGTCGTAGTCGAATGCGGCGTCAGCCATGTTGCCGCTCGTGGGTCGCGCACGTTCGGCCGGCGCGGCCGCTTGCGGCGCCGGTGCCAGCGGCAGCAGCGCGAGCGCAAGGGTTAGTGCGCCAGCCAGCAGCCATACCGACTGCGCGGATAGCGCCTCGGCCAGCGGGGGGAGGAACAGGAAGAACCAGTCCAGCGAAAGGGTCGCGGCGACATGCCCGGGCCGGGCAGGACCGAGACTTTCGACCGGCGCAGTCAGTGCGAGCAGCGTGAGCATCGCAAGACTGCCGACGATGAGCGGCCGGGGAGGCCAGATGCGCGCGTGCGTCATCCGCTGCACGTGGGCCCACATGGTCCCCAGCAGCAGCAGCGGCACGCCGATGTGGACGAACATGATGAGCGAGAAGAACCGGTCGTTGAGCGCGCCCGGCGTGAGGAAATTTCGCACCAGCATGTCCGTGGTGAGCGGCAGGGCCTGCAGCCATTCGGCCGTAGCGGCAATGCTGTAGAGCGCGCGTTCGTCCCAAAGCAGCCACAAGCCGGTGAGGCCCGCGATCCACAGCAGCCACGCGAGTGGTATGCCGGTCAGCCAGGACAACAGGCGCGGGCTCAGGTAGTGGCCATGGGCGGCTTCGCGCAGCACATGCAGGACGGTCAGCAGCACGCAAGCGTCCGCCGAATACCGGTGCAGTCCGCGCAACAGCCGTCCCAGCAGCAGCGGGTCCTGCTGCAGCCGCCGGCCCGACTCGTAGGCGCCGCTCACGCTGGTGTCGTACCGCGCAGAGGCGATTATGCCGGTCGCGATCGCGATCGCGAGGCACAGGAACGCAAGCGCACCCAGGTAACGCCAGGGATTGGCGGCAGCGGGGAATGCGCGATCGAAGCTGCCGGTGAGGATGTCGTCGGCGCTGCGCAGGACGTTTA
>JANNUI010000593.1:0-4192 GCA_031395125.1 Chitinophagaceae bacterium
GGTTTTTATTTATACAGCCGGGCAGATAAGAACTGCAGGAGGCGCCCGATTTTTCTTCGTTTTCCTCCACCGTGTTATTACTGGTATTTGCTTTCGGTGGATTTGAATCAGTACTGGTCACCAGCGGCGAAGTAAAGAACCCGGAAAAAAATCTACCCTTTGCCTTATTACTGGCCACCCTCATCATTGCCATTATCTATATCCTCATACAGGTAGTGAGCATCGGTGTGTTGCCTTCACTTGCAACAGCGGAAAAACCATTGGCGGATGCAGCGGCTTTGTTCATGGGCAAAGCGGGTGCCGCCATCATCGCTGCCGGCGCTGTTATTTCGGTAGCGGGCACACTCAATGCCATCATGCTGGTAGGTTCAAGGTTGCCATTTGCTTTCAGCCAGGAAAAACAATTCCCGCAATTATTTTCCTTCATCCACCCCAAATACAAAACACCTACCTGGTCGCTGCTGCTGTTCATGAGCATCACTATTGCTGTTTCGCTCAACTATTCATTTTTATCGGCCGCCTCGCTGAGTGCCATCACCAGGGTGATGATCTATGGGATCGTTTGCGCCACCCTGATAATACTCCGCCGGAAAAACCCGGGCCAGTCGCAGTTTTACAAAATAAGATACGGCAAACTCATTGCCATCGGGGGCATCCTGCTAACGCTGTGGCTGCTCAGCAGTTCCAGGTTAAAGGAGTTGCGGGATATCGGGATCGCCATAGCTGCCGGGCTGCTGATCTATTTATTGGTTGAATGGGGAAAGAGAAGGGACAAATAAAACCAGCCTTATCTTTATCAAAAATCAGGGGCGCCATGGGAGTACTGATTCTTTTAACCACAGAGGACACGAGGGAATACAACACAGAGATCACAGAGTTTTTCATGCTCTCTTTGTGCGTTCTGTGAAAAAAACCAAGCGTTCTCTGTAGTAAAATAAAAGCCATGATAAAAGATATTTTTGAAAGCAAACCCGTCTTTGAAGATCAAAGGGTTTTGTTGCGGGCAATACAGGAGGATGACTTTGACAACCTGCTCCCCTTTTCCCTGAACGAACCTGAAATATGGAAATACGGGCTGGTGACAGCCGCCGGAAAAGAAAACCTGCGCAACTATATTGATACAGCTGTTACAAACCTGCAGGATAAAAAAGAATACCCTTTTATTGTTTTTGACAAACAAGCTAATCGCTACGCAGGCAGCACGAGGTTCTATGATATACAGCAACCTTATTTGACCACACAATTGGGATATACCTGGTATGGAAAAGATTTCCAGCGCAGTGGGCTTAACCGGCATTGCAAACTTTTATTACTAACCTATGTGTTTGAAGAATGGGGGCTTGAAAGATTAGAGTTCCGGGCCGATGCCAGCAATGCCCGCAGCATTGCCGCCATGAAAGCAATCGGCTGCGTGGAAGAAGGCATCCTTCGTAACCATCTGCCTACGGCCAGCGGCGGCAGAAGGGATAGCATCATCCTGAGTATTTTAAGAACAGAATGGTTTGGCGGGGTGAAGGAGTTGCTTCGTAGAACAACTATTTGATGCCTGTTCAACGATTCCGGCAGATAACGATCGAAACTATAAACCCCATTGCTTTTATATTCAAGTACAAACGTTTCTATATACTTATACACGAATACTGAAAAAACGTATTGACGCAATAACAATACAAAAAGTAGAACATTAAAATGTTGTGAATCAATACTGAATTTTCTTAAAACGATCTTGATAGTGGCGTATATTTATGTGTTGAACCAACATTGCCTATCGGCAATGAGTTCTCCGATCCTTCCTAAATTGCTTCCCTAAACTTTAACGATTATGGAAAAAAAATTCTATCGCAATTTGCTATTAATGCATTGCGGCGAACCAGCGATTTATTCGCTTTAGGGGAGTACAGTGTCGCTACTCAACGTAATTACCTTCAGGAACTCCGGTATCTTTTCGCTCATTACCCCGATACCCGGCCTTCCCAACTTACAGAAAAAATGGCGGTTGATTATCTGATCTATCTTTCTAAAACTTTAAAATGCAGTAAGGTAAAAACCAAGATGGCATCGCAAAGTTTTTCATTCCTTTTTAAGCATGTTTTGAAAAAAGAATATCATTCACCAAAAGTTTTATATGGCGCTCATTGCAATAAGCTGCCTGCAGTAATGAGCATGGAAGAAGTACGCCAGGTTATTGTCAGCCTTAAAAATCTCAAACACCGTACCCTGTTATCGCTTGTGTACAGCACCGGTATGCGGCTGCAGGAACTCTGCAACTTGAAAATTGAACATGTTGACAGCAAACAAATGATTATTAAGATTGTTTCCGGTAAAGGGAAAAAAGACAGGATCGTTCCGCTTTCACAGGCTATTTTAAGCGAACTGCGGATCTATTACCTGCAATATAAGCCGCAGGTCTATTTGTTCAATGGAAGTAAAAACGGAATCAGGTACAGCCCCCGTACCGTGCAGCATATTTTATCTAAAGCGCTTATTGAACTTGGATTAAATAATAAAGATTACTCATTTCATACCCTTCGCCACTGCTTTGGAACTCATGCTTACGATAATGGCGCCGACCTGCTGACCATTCAGCACCTCATGGGACATCAGCATCTTTCACAAACCATTCAATATCTCCATTTAAGCACCAAAAGATTAAGCAGCGTTGTAAATCCCTTTGATGTAATGGTGGCGTTTACCGGCGATGAAAAAATAAATAAAGATCTATGGTAACAGCAACAGTGAATCCTGTTACTGTTCAGCAAATACTGCAGCATTATCACCACTCGTCATCTCACCCGCATGTACAACGGGTAATGATGCAATTAAGAAAATGTAAAACAAGTGAACTGGGGTTTCATTTGTATAAATGCACCGATGATGATTGTGCACAGTATAAATATCAGTATCATGGATGCAGAAACAGGCATTGTCCGCAGTGCGGAGGTTTTAAAAAAGATGAATGGGTAGAAGACCGGCGCAGAGAATTATTGCCAATCCCTTACTTTCATGTAGTCTTTACTTTACCACATGAACTCAATAGCATTATATTGGGCAACCGGAAACAATTATTCAAGTTGCTCTTTGATGCATCGGCACAAACGCTGCTGCGATTTGGCAACGATGAGCATCATTTGGGCGCTACGACCGGCATTATCAGCCTGCTGCATACCTGGGGACAGGATATGTGCTTTCACCCGCATGTGCATTGTATCGTGAGCGGAGGCGGCATAGAGGGGATGAGGTGGAAAAATCTCAAACGCATCAAGGATAACTTTTTATTTCCGGTAAATGCCATGCGTATTGTTTTCAGGGCTAAGTTTCTCCAGGGTTTAAAATCCTTACATGAAAACAAACAGATTCAATTACCGCAAGGGTATAATCTGAAGCAGCTGATCAATAATTTGTATATAAAGAAATGGAACCTCTATGCCAAAGCTCCTTGTGCAGGGCCGCAACAGGTGATTGAATACCTGGGGCGGTACACCAATAAAGTGGCTATCTCCAATTACAGGATAGTGGACAATAACACACTAAAGGGCGCCGTAACATTCCGGTATAAAGATTATGCCAATGGCAATAAGATAAAATTAATGTCGCTGGCAGGGCCAGAGTTTGTGCGGCGCTTTGAGCAGCATATTTTACCGAAGAGGTTTACCAAGATCCGCAGCTATGGATATTTAAGTAACAGGGGAAGAACCCTGCGTATGGAAAAAATAACTGTTGCTATGAAAATACCGCCGCATCCGCCAAAAGTAAAAACGCCCTGGACCATCAGGCTTTTTGAAAAATTTGGAATAAAACATACCACCTGCCCTCATTGTAAAAAAGAAAGCCTGGAATTAATAGCAATAAATTACCCCGGCAGGCTGGTCAGGGAAATAATGGATGACAGTTAAAACAAAACAGGAAATCAAAAATTGTTCGCCTGGCCAACAGGGGTATGCTTTTTCATCAACGTTTAAAACGAATGGAGGGAAGAATGTCTAACCAGTAGACGAGGCAGAAGAAATTGATTTAAAATCCGGAAAAACCAATAAATTCTGACTACTTTAGACCAACAAAAAATACGGGAAATTAAAAAACAAGAAAACAGCTCTTTAAAATTCTCCGGTAACTCCTGATGGAAAAAGGGTATTTAATACTTTATTCCATAATGCCCCAAAGCAAACGTCGGTCAACACAAAAGTATACCGAC
>JANNUI010000020.1:0-4690 GCA_031395125.1 Chitinophagaceae bacterium
GGCACTCATCTTTTCGAAGCGCTTATCACCGTTTGTAAAGTGCCTGAACAGCGTTCGGCCTTATTATTCTCCTTCTTACTGATGATGGGTCATTTTCTCATTATTCCTTTCATCAATCCCTACCTGGAATTCAACAAAGGTTTTTCAAAAGACCTGACACCCATGATCTATTTAGCAGGTGGAGCGGCTTCCATGGCTGCTGCGCTTTTCCTGGGAAGATTTTCAGATAAAGTGGGTAAACTGCCTGTTTTTTCCTGGTCTGTTTTCTTTTCCCTGTTCATGGTGCTGATCATTACGGCCATGCCCAATGTTCATTTTTCCATTGTACTTATTTTCTTTGCCTTCTGGTTTGCAGTGGCTACCGGCCGGGCCATTACGGCGCAGGCGATGATCAGCGAGGTGGTAAAGGCAGAACAGCGGGGGAGTTTTATGAGTGTGAATGGCAGTATACAGCAACTGGGTAGCGGAATTGCAGCTTTGTCGGCAGGCGCTATTGTCTTTACCGAAAAATCCGGCAGGATCCACAACTATAACTGGGTTGGATACCTCAGCATATTGGTCTTGCTCGGCAGCTTGCTGATCGGGAGATTAATATTTAAGAAGATCGACAAAAGTGAGGAAGAGATTGCTATTGAAAAAGAGTTGTTGCAGGAAACGGCGTAAAAGGCTAGTGGGTAGTGGCTAGTAGTTAGTGGGGTTTGGACTCTGATTTTGCCATTTCTTTTTCCCCACTAGCCACTAGCTACTCACCATTGACCACCCTATACACCGGGTATTGATTATGCGCCGGCTCATACCAGGGAGAGTTCTGGTAAATAAAATTCAACTGGGCCCTTCCATTCTTTGCAAATGCAGTATCTGTAGCTTTTCGTTGCTCCAGTTTTGCTTTTAGTTCTGCATTATTCTTTAAATAACCGGCCGCAATGTCCTCAAAAGCATAAGCCGAGTATCCTTCCTTCTGACCCAGTACCGCATCAAAATAATTCCAGGCAAAATAAGAGTCTTCTGCCTGCGGCTCCAGGGTTTCAACCAGGAAACGATTGGCCGGCTGGTTCAATGGGATATACCAGTCGCCTTTGCTGAACCTGACCTTTCGAAGGCTGCTGCTGGTTTTAACATCACTGTTCAGGTGGTGCATTTCATACTGACGGGGCAGTGTTTTGTAGTCTTCAATTTTATAGACCTCCACTTCTATCGTAGTGTCTTTTTTTAATTCCAGCATCTGCACTTTATTCAGTTTCAGCAGATCGGTCACTTTCCACCAACCCTGCGGGATGATGTATGCTTTGGGTTTCGTAACCGAATTCTTTACAGGAAAATAATTGAAGATCCTGATCATTTTTTCAAATGGTTTATTCCTGTCGTAATACAATCTTGGCAAGCCTGATACTTCGCTTGGTTTTCTTCCGGCTTCATATCCTTTGTATAAAACTTCCTTGAATTGTGACCGGTCCAATGACCAGCTTATCGGAAATTCAACCTGGGATCTGACGGATTGTTTGGTTTGATTCCTGAGATCTTTTATTGTTTCACTGTTTTTTGCAGTGAATTCAATAAATGATTGCATGAGGGCATAGGTGGCTCTTACCCGCTGGTCATAAGGCTTAAGCATATGTGATTCCGGAACAAAGGAGAAAGTATGCCACAGAGCGGCATAACCACTGGCATAGCGGGGACTGTCCCAATACTCGGGCCAGCCATTTTCTGGCGTATCGCCAAAGGAGTTGACATAGGGAACGAGGTCAAATCCCTTTTTTTGCATGGAAATATAAAGCGCCGGCTCAAACTCTTTACTGATATACTCGCCCATTACCCCGCCCAATTTGTTATGCTGTGTGGTAAGCAGGGTCATTACATGCTGGTAGTCGGCCCCGTTGCTTACATGATTGTCCACGAACACATCGGGGTCGAGCAGGTGAAAGATCTCTGTGAAAGCCCTTGCATCTTTCGAATCACATTTTATGAAATCACGGTTGAGGTCAAGATTCTGGGAGTTGCCGCGGAAACCGAACTCCTCAGGCCCATTCTGATCGACCCGGTAATTGGCACTGCGGTTGAGGCAGCCGCCGATATTGTAAATGGGGATAATGGCCAGTACAACGTTCGGCGGCAGTGACCATCTTGAACTCCTTGTCATGTGTTCACCTTTGTAGGCAGCGTCTTGTTTTTTTTGAATTTGCACCATATCCCGCACCAGTAACATACTTGCATCAACACCATCCGGTTCACCGGGATGAATGCCATTATTGATGAGAATGATCGCTTTCTTTTTTCTCTTTAGTGATGCTATGTCAAAGTCTTTATCTGACGAAATAAGCACCAAATGGAGCGGATAGCCTGCATCGGTCATACCCATGGGCATCATCTTTACGTACTCAGACTGCTGATCAAGTTTTTTCCACCAGTCAACGATCTCAAAATAGGCGGGAGATTGGGTGCCGTTTGATCGTTCGAATCTTGTAGTAATATTTTGAGAAATAAGAGAACCGGAAAAGAAAAGTAATGCCGGGAACAGGAGCAGTTTTCTCATAAAAGCAGATTGAGTCTTAAAAGTAGAAAAGGCATCCCAAAACGGGATGCCTTTTAAATAATTTATTGCTTGGATCTTATTTCGATGCGTTTACTTTCTTTGCCAGCTTTCTTTTCAGGTTGGCAGCTTTGTTCTTATGGATAGTGCCCCGCTTGGCCAGTTTGTCTATCATGGAAGCCACATCTGGGAATTTTTCAGCCATTTCCTTTCCTTTCAGCGTCTTCAGATCACGTATGGCATTGCGGGTGGTCTTGCCATAAAACTTGTTTCTCTCACGACGTTTGGCAGCCTGCCGGGCATCCTTTTTTGTAGCACTGTGATTAGCCATTCTTGTTCCGATTTTAGGGACGGCAAAGGTAGGACGGGGAGGGTTAATCACCAAATTTCCAGCTATTTAATTCATCCTTTTCGGGACCGTTTTTTATCCAATCTCCTGTAGCTGTCCAAGGCGCATATACTGGCTGAGCCTGTGTAAATCCTTCAAAATGAGCCTTTATTTTCTCCTTTTTTAAACGATATTTGCCCCTCTCCCCAGCCTTCGCTGAAGCTTTGGCTGGCAAGCCTAACCCTCTACCACAGGGAGAGGGGGATAACTTAAATGAATCGAAGTTGATAAAGGACTTCTCCTATATAACAAACTCATCCCCGGCTTTTATTGAAAACCTGTACAGGGAATTTGTAAATGATCCGGGCAATGTGGACCCGGAAATGCGGAAATTCTTTGAGGGCTTTGATTTTGCGGTATCGAATGCAATAGTAAAGGGAAATGGCAAGACAGCTAGTGCATCCCCGGCTCCAGGGGTTGACGAAAACAAAGCGCTGAGTGTTGATGTGGACCTGATAGATCCCGATAACTATCGGGACGGGTGGATGCGGGAGTTGAGGGCTTACCGTATGATATTGGGCTACCGTAACAAAGGGCACCTGGTGGCAAAGACCAACCCAATCAGGACCCGCAAAGACCGCGGAGCAAATATTGAACTGTCTTTTTATGGTTTCAGCGAGGCTGACCTGGATAAGGAGTTCCAGGTTGGCAACCTTATCGGACTTGGAACTGCCACGCTTCGGAGTATACTGCATCACCTGGAGAAATGTTATGCCCACCATACCGGTGTTGAGTTCAAGTATATCAGCGACCAGAAAAAGGTGGACTGGCTTACCTATGCCATTGAGCATACGATGCAGGAAGCACTGCCGCTTGACAAAAAGAAAAGAATATTAGAAAAACTGAACCAGGGGGTGATGTTTGAAAAATTTCTGCACACCAAGTATGTAGGGCAGAAAAGGTTTTCATTGGAAGGCGGAGAAACTACGATCGCTGCATTGGATGCCATCATCAGTACTGCGGCAGACAATGATGTGCAGGAAGTGGTGATAGGCATGGCCCACCGCGGCAGGCTGAATGTACTGGCCAACATCATGGGCAAAACATACGAGCAGATATTCAGTGAGTTTGAAGGTACAGCCAGGATGGACCAGACAATGGGAAGCGGCGATGTGAAGTATCATATGGGGTACGGAAGCGAGGTGCAAACGATGAATGACAGGACCATTCACCTGAAGCTGATGCCGAACCCATCTCACCTGGAAGCCGTGAACCCGGTAGTGGTAGGATTTTCGAGGGCCAAGGCCGATGTGATGTATAAAAGTGATTTTGATAAGATACTTCCGATACTAATTCATGGAGATGCTTCCATAGCCGGGCAGGGGGTGGTGTATGAAGTGCTGCAGATGAGTTATCTGAAAGGCTACTATACCGGCGGGACTATTCACTTTGTCATCAATAACCAAATAGGTTTTACAACTGACTTTGATGATGCCAGGAGTTCTGATTACTGTACGTCGCTGGCAGCCGCCATACAGGCGCCTGTATTTCATGTGAATGGCGATGACCCCGAGGCTGTGATCAAATGTGTGGAAATTGCCACCAGGTACCGCCAGGAATTCAACTCCGATGTTTTTATCGACATGGTATGTTATCGCCGGCATGGCCATAACGAAGGGGACGACCCGAAATTCACCCAGCCGCACCTGTATGCATTAATTGACAAACATCCCAACCCGAGGGAAGTGTATATCAAATACCTGCTGGAAAATGGCGAACCGGATGCTCAGGCCCTGGCCAAAGAGATGGAAAAAAAATTCTGGGCCGACCTGCAG
>JANNUI010000116.1:0-3097 GCA_031395125.1 Chitinophagaceae bacterium
CCCATCACCAATGCGTGGCAGCAGGCCCGGTCAGCTATCAATTACTTTGAAAAAATAAAAAGAGATTATTCTTCCGGTAGCCGTCACGACCGCAAACTCCGGTATGCCTGTTACTACAATCTTGCTGTATTGTATTATTACCTGGACGATCCCCAGTCAATGATGAAAGAAGCAAATGGCCTGGAGTTGAATGATTTTGATGCCAAAGATGCCAAGGGATTTGTGCAGACAGCCACCTGGTTGAAGAACCTGTTCCAGCAGAACAATATCTACACCCGGCACTTCAGTATTAACACGGATGCCTTCAAAGGGCCTTACGAAAAAGAAGATGTGACGGTTAAATAGATTCTTCAAATACATGAAATGCACACTGGATATCTTTATTTTTTCAGTGCAGTATAGGTCCAGATGGCTCCCAGCAGGTCAACCACCCCAAAACCGGCAAAAACAGGAGCCACATAGTTCAACAGCACAAAGGCAGTAAAGGCCAGGCATGCAAAAATGCGGGCAGTCACTGTTAGCCGTAAGAAAGAAACATTATTCTGTACAGCCGACCGGTGATAATAAAACCCAAGGCAAAAAGCCAGCACTCCTACCACCCGTATCCATACTTCATTTGTCTCAGGCAGTTGAAATGTATGAAGAAAAAAATTGGGCACAACGATCAGGGTAAGCCCCGTGCCATACAGGTAAAATCCAAAATAACAGACGGAACGGGCAGCTGGTGTCATGGCGGTTGGTTTAGTTTCTAAATGAATTTCAGTTCCTTAAATGCACATTCCCTGCAAACTGGCAGCGGGAGCAGCATAAAGAAATTAAATTCGTTTTTTCCATTCATTGTAAGCTATCAGTATTTCTTCTGCATCGGAGAATTTTGCTTTATCATCCACCGTTTTCATAAAATCCTCTTCCATGGTCAAATACTTCATTAAAAATTCCTTCAGTTTTTTATTGGCACCTGGACTGGGCGATGCCACTTCTATAAATCCAAGATCAGCGGTCTGTATATACAGTTCCGTAACAAGCCGCTCCGATTTGCCGGCACCAGCAGAACCGATCATGGTGGTGGCCATGTTGAAATAGTCTTTGTACAGGGGAACAGCCCCATCCTGAAAACGGTGCAAAAAAAGCTGGAGGTTTTTCACTTTTCTTTCAAAGGCGCCCTGGGCTTTTTTCCAGTTATTTTTGGGCCAGTCCAGCACTACAAAGTGATACCAGACATCATCTTCCAGTTTAAAACCATAACCCAGCACATCCCCTGGTTTCAGCGATTGACGTTTGCCGCCATTCTCTGTGAATGTAATGCCCTGCTCCATATCGGCGAGGTCCAGTTCTTTTTTACCGAAAGGGATCTTTTTCATCTGCACATCCACTTTGCCCCAGACTGAATCCCCGGTTGTCTTAATAATATATCCATCCTGGTCAGCAGCAGCAACGGAGAACAGTATACCGATATGGAATATCATCAGTAGTAAAAGTTTCATACCCGGTTATTTTAAATTTCACCCAAAAGATATTACAATTTACCAGCATGCCCATTTTTTATTACCCGGTTCCTGAGGGGCCGACAGTGGCGGGTATGGTTGGTCCGGGCCAGAACTTCCTTCAATGAAGAATTGCACTGTGTTATCTGTGCCATAATCTGTGTAATCTGTGGTAAGAAAATTAAATTGACCCACTACCTCATGACTTAAATAGTTACTCCGGTTAATAAAGGTTACCTTTCCGCTACTGCAGATCACTCTGTCTGCAAAAACTCCCCAAAAAGATGGCTACTATTTTAGAAATTGCGAATGCAGACAAGAATCTTACTGCTATGATGAAAGGACTAAAAGCGGCCAACCTGGAAGATTCCCTGACCGGCTTCGGCCCTTTTACCATCCTGGCACCCGTTAACCTGGCATTTGGTAAACTGAACGCACCTGACACCTTTGAAAACATGGTAAAACAGGTGAGCAGTAACAGTAAACTCGCGGATATACTGACCTACCATGTAATTACCGGGAGAAAACTGGTAAAAGACTTCCGGGACGGTCAAAAATTACCAACCATTAATGGCAAGGAGCTTGCCGTAACCGTATCGGATGGCGAGATCCGCATCAACGGCGCTAAGATACTGGCCAAAGACAGGCAAGGTTCCAATGGAGTTGTCCATTCAATTGATCTGGTCAACCTTCCCTCTGCATAAAAATTCCATGCTCCGGAAACCAACATCCTTTTTGTGCCCGGTTTGAAACCAGGCATAACTACCTTTTACAGGCAACACCATGCGTGATCAATTTGATACCATGATCGATAGGTATCTCGATAATAAAGTGGGGATCGGCAGCATTTTTTTGACCAAACAACTTTCGGACGGTTTGCGGGAAAACCTGCTACGGTTACAGCATGATCAATTACTGAGGCCAGCGGGTATCGGCAACGGGGCAATAAAAGATCAAAGAATAAGGAGTGATAAGATATACCGGATGGACAGGGCACATGACAATATCTATGATATAGAAATTCCTGCAATTGGCAAAAGACCTTATTGATCACCTCAACCATACCTGTTATACCGGGATCAACGGCTATGAATTTCACTATGCCGTTTATGAAGAAGGCAGTTCTTACGGGCGGCACAGGGACCAGTTTAAAATAACAGCAACAGGAAATACTCTCTCATCAGTTATTTAAATGATACCTGGATGGAAGAAGACGGCGGTCAATTGCTGGTCTATCAGGATGATGGGCTGCAAACGATCTTGCCCTAATCGCAAACAGCCGTATTCTTTAAAAGTGATGAGACGGAACATGAAGTAAGAAAAGCAAGCCGGCAAAGGATGAGTATCAGCGGGTGGCTGAAGACTGTATAAGGGCTACGCGCAGTTGGTGTTAAGCTAAGTTTTGAGTGCTGATCTCACCAACGGTGGGGTTAAGATTTCCTTTATTCGTTTGTCATACCTCAGGCAGATAAATTGGTGACCGCCTTCTCACAACTTGCCTGCCCCGCAGTCTTGCGGTGGTCCCGCTTATGCGGGATTGCTTGGCGCAACACCGAAATAATCGGGGCAGGCACCAACAAAGGCCGTTTACTCTTTCGAAGACCAACAAAGGC
>JANNUI010000159.1:0-10735 GCA_031395125.1 Chitinophagaceae bacterium
CCAAAAATGGAATCTTGTATTACAGGCTGCTAACGTAACTAAGAGAGACGGGCCGTTCAGTGGAAATACAACATTTGCCAATAGCTGGTATTATGGCCCTATTTCGGCAACAAATATATCCATTAAATTACCGAACTAATGAAGAGACTGATCTTTAAAAAAATAATTATGAAACATATTTTTAGCTCCTTATTTCTTTTTTTTACTGTCGCCATTTCATTTGCCCAAAAAGAAACCTATGACATTAGCAGCTACACCCCACCCCTGGCTTGGAAAAAACAAGCTGCCGAATCAGCCATTCAATTCTCGAAAGAAGATGCTGCAAAAGAAACTTATTGCATCATAACATTATTTAAAGCCGTTCCGGGTACAAGCAACTCCAAAGAAAATTTTGACATGGCCTGGGCCTCGGTCGTCAAAGAAATGGTGACCGTTTCCTCAGC
Organism: Chitinophagaceae bacterium; assembly: GCA_031395125.1. Taxonomy (GTDB): domain Bacteria; phylum Bacteroidota; class Bacteroidia; order Chitinophagales; family Chitinophagaceae; genus JJ008. The sequence goes on from JANNUI010000159.1 coordinate 444, forward strand.
TCCCGAAATGCAGCCAGTTGCCACCGAAAACGGATGGGAAGTGCAAAGCGGTTATGCCCCCTTTGAGAGCGACGGGAGCAAGGGTACTGCAATACTGGTAACTTCCAGCGGCTTTGAAAAAATGGTGAACCTGATCATCCTCACCAATACAGATGTTTATGAAAAAGATATTACTGATTTTTTAAGCTCGGTTAGCCTGCAAAAGCCCGCGGCCGGCAAACAGGTGAACAACGATGCAACAAAACCCGGGAATCCCGTTTCCGATGGTTTTGCTTTCACTACCACCAATTTTGACGATGGATGGACCAGCACCGTACAGGAAGATTGGGTAGAAGTAACAAAAGCGAATATCACAGTGCTGATTCATTACCCGAATAAAAATGCAGATACATACAATTCAGTGGTATTAGATGGATTAAAAAATGCCTGGAATGTTTTAGTGGCACCTAAATACAGTGCTGCAAACAATTTTGAATTTAAGCCCATCACCGGCTGGCAAACTATTGAATTTGCTGAAGCTGATGCGGTGGAAAAAGGAACAAACAGATCCGTACATATTGTATTGTTTAAAATGAATTATTCCGGTGGCAACGGAAGATATTTGGAGTTTATAACTTCCAATAAAAATTCTTTTGAACAGGAATTTGGCGCTTATCATCAAACTACATCTGGCTGGGAAAAAGTGGAGAATATGGCGAACTATAACAAGTTTGCAGTAGCTGCTTCTGATCTTAGAGGAAAATGGACCACCAATTTTACAGGCATGACGCAATATGTAAATGCATATACAGGTGCCAGTGCAGGTGCTGATACGCATGCTTCTGCACAAACGTATGAATTTGGAGCAGGCAATACTTACAAATGGAACATTAGCGTAGCAAGTGGCTTTGTTGGTAATATTAAATTTCAAAGTGCAAAATCAAACGGCAAGTTTTCTGTACCCAATAACTGGCAGGCAAATTTTTCAGATATAGAAGGCAAACCCAAAACATACAATGTTTCATTTACTTGTATAAAAGGTGCAAGGGTTTTATGGATTGATGGAACTGGTTTTGGAAAAAAGGAATAAACCTTAGTTGGGAATAGATGCAAAACACCCAGCTCAATAAACTATTCAACCTTACTTATCTTCGCAGGAATGAAAGATTTCAAATCGCTGCGGATCGTTTTCATGGGCACACCGGAATTTGCTGTGGCATCATTGGATGCATTGGTAAAGGCAGGATGCCTTATTGTTGGCGTCATTACAGCACCGGATAAAGCGGCCGGGCGGGGAATGCAACTGCAGCAGAGTGCTGTAAAAAAATATGCCGTGGAGCATAAACTGAAAGTATTGCAGCCAGAAAAGCTGAAGGACCCCGGTTTTTTGGCAGAAATAAAATCATTGAATGCCGATCTGCAAATTGTGGTGGCCTTCCGTATGCTCCCTGAAGTGGTCTGGAATATGCCCCCGATGGGCTCTGTCAATCTTCATGGGAGTTTATTACCGCAATATCGTGGGGCTGCACCCATCAACTGGGCTGTAATCAACGGGGAAAAAGAAACTGGTGTTACTACCTTCAAACTAAAGCATGAAATAGATACAGGAGATATTTTACTGCAAGAAAGTTTTCCGATCGGTGAAGATGAAACAGCCGGTGAAGTGCATGACAAAATGAAAGAGATCGGGGCCAGGGTGTTGCTGGAAACGGTGAAAGGTCTGGCAGATGGGACGTTGAAAGAAACCCCTCAATCGTCAATTGTGAATGGTCAATTGTCAATGCAGAAACCCCGACCTTCGGAAACCCATTCACCTCCCGATAGCCATCGGGACACCACTCACCACTCACCATTAAAACATGCCCCCAAAATATTCACTGAAACCTGCAAAATTGATTTCAGCAAGACAACGAATGAGGTCCACAACCTTATCCGCGGCCTCTCCCCCTCTCCAGTGGCTTTTACCATGCTCAATGGGAAAAAACTAAAGATCTACCGGGCTGAAAAAGAAAAGATCATTCCTTTATCTGCAGGACAATATGAAACGGATGGCAGGACATTTCTCCGGTTCGCCTGCGCAGATGGTTACTTTGCTGTTAAGGAATTACAGCTGGAAGGAAAGAAAAGAATGATGATTGAAGAATTCCTCCGCGGATACCATTTCAAATAATCAAGGTTTTCACAAGTCCCCCTTTAGGGGTCCCGATAGTCCTGAGTGTATCGAAGGATCGGGATTAGGGGGCATAATTCACCTTCACAATAAACTTATCCTGCTCCGCTATTTCCAGCGCTGAGGCAGCGGCATTACTGATGCGGATATTGTAGCCTTCATTCTGCCGGACACCTGCCATTTCCCCCAGCACTTTTGCGTATATGGCTTTGTTATTGGTTGGGTTGACCACTTTGACAATAATTCCCGGCTGAACCTTATCGATCAGCAAATAGTATTTGGCATCATCCCATCCGCTGGTGGTTTTGAATATCCCGGATGTTACGGTTTCATCTTTAGAAACAGGCGAAACTTTGACCTGCTGTTCAAAATGGTTCTTGAAATATCCCTGCCCTTCCACGACAGGCTTTCTGGTCTCCTTCACCACGGGCGGGAGATCTTTCTTTTCTTCCTTTTTCTCCGCCTTCATTTCTTCTTCTGCTATTTTCTTTTCCTCCTTTTTGGTCATATCCTCTGCGGGAGTTGTCTCCACAGCAGGTTTTTCCATTGCTGTTACTGCAGGCGGATCATTCACCGGGGCCGGCGTAAGGGTGATTGATTTCATTTCTTTGCTCTGTAAAAACCCAATGATGATCTTACTGTCTTTTTTTAGCTCATCGCTGCTGAGATTGTTCCATGAACGCAGGTTGGCGAGCAATACATTATTGCCCTTTTTACTCACTGTCATCAGGCCTTCCTTGTCCCCTACTTTGTAATAAACCGGGGTACCACTGTTGCCTTTTTGGGTAAAGTTGGTATCCAGCAGCGGGATCTTTACTTTCTGATCAATATTAAGGCCTTTGTTCATGTCCAGTTTATTGAACGAAGCAATAAACTTCGGATGAAGGTTGTATAACCGGCCAAGGGAATAATAGGTTTCCTTAGGTACCACTTTGTGTTCCAGGTAAAGGCCATTCTCGTTGCTTTTTGCCATCAGATCACCTTTCTGCGCCTGCAATGATGCGTTCCCAAAAGCAAGCACCAGGAGTATAACAATAAATTTCTTCATACCGGTAAGGTTTGGACTGCAAAGATGTGGATTTTTTCTTTTCGCTGCGGGTCAGTTATCCTTCAAAATCCTCAGCTCTTTGGGATAATAATTATTGATGCGGTTGGGTAAGGCATTGATCCAGCCCAGCGGATGACCCTGGTAAGTTACCATCTGCCATCCTTTACCAGCTAACCCTGTATTGAGGTCTTTTCGCTGCAGGTACCGGATGGACTGCTCATAGCTGAGTTCAGTCCGCTGAATGGCTGCTGTAACCAGCCGGCTCATGGCCAGGGCATGATCGGGCACTAATTTATCCCGCATCAACTCCCCAACCAATACACCCGAATAAATAACCCGGAGCTGCTCCAGCAGAAAACGGAGATCATCCGACAGTTGCGAAGGCCATGCATACACTGTCTGCAGGTGCTTAATAAAAAACAACCCTGCGGGCTTTACCCATTTTTCCAGCACATTCAGTTCTTTTTTGGTAACCTGATCCGGTTTTCTTTTTGTTCTAATGGACAAATTTTCTTCACCTCCTTTCTTCCGGAAGCAGGCAAGAAAAAAACCTTCCCCCTTCACTTTATCAGGCCAAAAGCGGTAGCCGTAGTTTCCTGACTCCGAAATAGTTTCTGTAATCCCCCATTCACTGTTAACCCTAAGCTGGCAGTTAGCAGCCTGCCTGTCCGGTAGGCAGGTTGGCAGTCCGGAGCTGACCCAATCCATAATATCCTCATCCTCTTCCTTTGAATAAGAACAGGTGGAATAAACTAATACTCCGCCCTTCTTCAAGGCAGGCCAAACATCTGCCAGTATCCGTCGCTGCCGTTGCGAACATAGCTGTACATTATTTTCGCTCCATTCCTCTATCGCTTCCGGTTCCCGGCGGAAAAGACCGCTGCCGCTGCAGGGGGCATCCACTACGATCATATCAAAATAATTTTCCAGCTTCGCAAAATCTTTCGGGTCATTATTGGTCACCACCACATTTTCACAGCCCCATTTGATGATATTATCTTTCAAAACATTGGCCCGGGAACGAATCACTTCATTACTGACCAGTAAGCTGTCTCTTGAGATCAGGGAATGAATATGTGTTGACTTACCACCCGGTGCCGCACAAAGGTCAAGTATTTTGAGTGGTCTTGTTAAATCAACAGTTTGTTTCAAGGCCTGTTCCAGGAACATACTGCTGGCTTCCTGCACATAATAAGTGCCTGCATGAAAAAGCGGGTCGAAGGTGAAGGATGGGCGGGATTCGAGATAGTAGCCGTATTCGGTCCAGGGAATGGGAGAAATGTCAGATGCTAAATGTTGAATGTTAGATTGGCTGGCTGGGTTTATCCTTACTGATGTAACCTGCTCACCGGAAGTATGTATTTTTTCAAAAGCTGCTTTGTTAAAACCCCTGATACCTTCCAAAGAAGCAATCAATCTTCCGGGGATTTGCACGTTGTCAGTCATTTTATTTAACGATCATAAAATCAAATATCGTTTTCCCGTCAAAAAAATTAGCAGAGACCTCGGCGGTATATGCTTCTTTGGATACGGAGAGTATTTTTATATACAATACCTGGTCAGGTGATACTCCTGGTACATCTCCCTTTAATACTTTCGGGTCTGACAGTTCATACGTACAGGAGGAGGTCCATTTGACGCTGAATTCCATTTTTATTCCCATTTGAGCATTCTCCTCAATTTGTTTGTCCTTTTTCCGGTAGATCATTGTCACAATATTCCTGCCTTCTATACTTAGCTCAGACCGGAAAGTGCCGGTACTGACTTTATTACATTCTTTTTCCTCCTGCGAACTGGCAACAAGGAAACAAAAAAGTGAAGCCGTCAAAAAAAAGAGTTTTTTCATACTATAGGTTTTTAATTTCAGTGACCAGATTCTGCAGCACTTTCTTTGCATCACCAAACAGCATAGAGGTCTTTTTCCGGAAGAACAGGTCGTTCTCAATACCAGCATAGCCGGGTTTCATGCTCCGTTTGTTAACAATACAGTTCTTTGCCAGTTCCACTTCCAGTATGGGCATGCCATAGATAGGTGAAGCCGGGTCAGTTTTAGCAACAGGATTCACTACATCATTGGCCCCAAGCACTAACACTACATCCGCGGTAGGAAATTCTTCGTTGGCTTCTTCCATTTCCAGCAGTTTGTCATAGGGCACATCCGCTTCAGCCAACAGCACATTCATATGCCCGGGCATACGACCTGCAACAGGATGGATAGCATATTTAACAGTCACCCCTTTTTCCTCCAGTAGTTTTTCCAGCTCATGACAGGCATGCTGTGCCTGTGCTACGGCAAGACCATACCCGGGAACAATCATCACCTTATTTGCATACGCCATTACAACAGCTGCATCACTGAGAGATATCTCTTTATAATTGCCTTGCTGTATTCCTTTCCCGGCAGCAGCCTGCCCGCCTCCCCCGAAAGAACCGATCAGTACATTGAGCAATGAACGGTTCATCGCCTTGCACATCAGGATGGTAAGCAATGTTCCGGCTGCCCCTACTAGGATACCCCCGGTGAGCATTGCTTTATTATCGTATAAAAATCCCCCGCAGGCAGCAGCCACACCGGTAAACGAGTTTAATAAAGAAATGACGACCGGCATATCGGCCCCGCCAATGGGCATCACAAACAATATTCCATACACAAAGGCAAAAAGGCCGATCAGGATAAAGGGGATGGCAATTCCGCCAACCGTGGAACCGTACGCTATCACTGAAAAAATAATAACGAGCAACAGCACGATCATATTGATGATATGCTGCCCCTTAAAAGAAAAATCTTTTACCCGCCCGTTTAATTTACCCCATGCAATGATACTGCCAGTATAAGAAATTGTTCCGATGATGGCCCCTGCTACAATGGTGATGTATAAACCAACAGGCACCAGCTCAGAAAATGGCGTATCAGCAGCGCCCTGGTGGGCCCGGAAAATATGATAGAACTCTGCTGCTGAGATCAGAGCGGCACAGGCCCCTCCCATACCGTTGAACAGGCTCACCATCTCCGGCATCGCCGTCATCTTTACTTTTTTGGCTGCCAGGTAACCAATGATGGTGCCTACGGCAATGCCCCCGAATATCCAGCCATAGTTTCCTAATCTATGACCGCCTTCCTCATAAAGGAATATGGTACCTGCAATGGCGATGGTCATGCCCGCAGCAGCAATAAGGTTACCCCTTCTTGCCGTAGCCGGGTTGGACAACATCTTCAGACCGAGGATAAATGTCACCGATGCAATGAGATAACAGATCGTAAGTATGTTAAGTTCCATATTTTATAAGATCACAAAGGCTTCGACAGAGACAACAGGACTTAGTCAGTTGTTTTTTATTTTTTCTCTCTGCTTTTCTTCTTTATTTGGTTTTTGTTTCTTTGGATTTTGTTTTTGTCTTAAACATCTCGAGCATCCGGTCCGTTACGACAAATCCGCCCACCACATTCAATGTCCCTAATATCACGGCCAGGAAGCCCAGTATTATTGCAAAATAATTATCGCTTTCCGCCTTCCCCATTACGATAATGGCCCCAATAATGACCACTCCGTGTATGGCATTGGCGCCGCTCATCAAAGGCGTATGCAGTACCGATGGCACACGGCCTATCACTTCAATCCCTACAAAAATCATAAGGATAACTATGTAGATGATCTGCTGATTGGCCGTTATCCAGTTCAATACTGATTCCATAAGTCCCCTCCGTCTCCCCGCAAGGGGAGTGACCCGCACACAGCCCTTTGAGCATTGCGTGGTTTATTGTTACTAAATATTGATTAAAGAACTAAAAAATACATTCATCATGCAGACTTTACCCTTTCATGTACTACTTCACCATTGTGAGTGATACAGCAGCCCTTCACCAGATCATCCTCCCAGTTCAGGTTCAGTTTACCTTCCTTATCCATAAACAGCTGTAAAAAGTTCAGCACATTTTTGCCATATACTTTACTGGCATCCGATGGCATAGTAGAGGACAGAGACGAGTTGCCTACTATGCTTACACCATGATGAATTACTGTTTCATTGTTCCTGGTGAACGGGGTATTACCGCCAGTAGCTGCCGCTATATCTATAACGACAGAACCCAGCCGCATGGCCTTTATCATTTCTTCCGTGATCAGGATGGGGGCTTTTTTCCCGGGGATCTGCGCCGTAGTAATGACAATATCTGCTTTGGCGATACTCTCAGCAATCTTATCCTGTTGCTTTTGATTGTACGCTTCTGTTTGCTCCACCGCATACCCCCCCGCACTGCTGGCATCCGCAGCGCCTTCCACTTCAATGAATTTTGCACCGAGACTGATCACTTCTTCCTTCACCGCAGGCCGGGTATCAAATACTTCCACTACAGCCCCTAATCTCCTGGCCGTAGCAATGGCCTGTAACCCTGCCACTCCTGCCCCGAGTATCAAAATCTTTGCAGGCTTTATGCTGCCCGCAGCGGTCATGAACATGGGGAAATACCTTCCATAGGTATTCGCCGCAGTCAATACGGCTTTATATCCAGCAATATTCGCCTGCGAACTCAATACATCCATCGCCTGTGCACGGGTGGTTCGGGGAAGCATGTCCAGTGAGAATGAAGTAACACCGGCTGATGCCCATTCTTTCATCAGGTCCTTATGATACAAAGGCTGATAAGTGCCCACCACGATTTTTGACTTCAGGTTTGTAATTTCAGACTGACCCGGCTGATGTATGGAGAGAATAATGTCCGGTGACGCCAGGACCTCGTTCCGGCTTTTCACCTGTGCGCCGGCTGCCTCATAATCCGCATTTCTGCAAAATGCTTTTTCACCGGCCCCGGTTTCCACTAAAACAGTAACCCCTTTTTTGGTTAATACAGCAACAGATTCCGCAAGAAGGGATACCCTCGTTTCATGCGCAGGCTCTTTCAGCAATCCAACAATCATAGTGGGAAATTTGTTTCAGTTGTAGTCGGTCAGGATCCGGGGCTGAAGATAATGATTTTTAAAATCGGATGCTGAAATGCTGTTTTTCATGAAACTCCTGGCGGAATAATACGATACCAATGAAAAAAAGATCGATGGTACAGCGGACAGAAGGATGGGCTTTTATCGTGTCCCAGGCGGCATCCATCTCCCGGCTCCAGTGGATATCATCGAACACCAGTATGGAATCCATATGCGTTTTGCCTAGCAGCTGACTGAAATACCCTTCAGTTGGTTCCCGCCGGTGGTTACCGTCAACAAATGCAAAATCAACAGCAGAAAGTTCATTCAGCAGGCCGGGTAATCTGTCATCAAAATTCCCTTCCAGCAGTTCAATTTTTTTCAACCCCAATTTGCCGAAGTTTTGACGGGCAACCGCTGCTATCTCCCGGGCACCCTCCATTGTAATCAACCGGGCATCCGGTCTGGCCATACTTAAATAGGAACTGGTGATACCCAGCGAAGTGCCCAGTTCAAGCATGGTTGACGGCTGGTAATGCTTCACCATCCTGAATAATAGTTGCCCGTATTTTTTTGACTTGGCAGCATTACGGGCAATGGACCGGATGCTTCGCTGGTGCTTTTGTAAAAAAGCGGACCCTGCACCGAAATCCTCAACCACAAAGAGGCGGGAGTCATTTAGCAACTGCTTACGCAGGTTCTCCACCTGTTCATAAGCCTCATACTTTACCGTGTCGTTTAGTACCCTGGTAATAAAATGAAAGAGAAAAGGCGAATGAGTGCCATGGCCCTTACCGTTGGAGGCAGTTAAATAGTAAGTAAGGTATTTTCGGGCTAATTGCCATTTGGAATACATGAGATGAAAATAAGAAATAAGAAATGAAAAATAAGGAATGAGAAAGTTGATTATCCACTTACTTACCGATTTCTTATTCCTTATTTCTTATTTACCCCAGCCGCTCCCACACCTGGAAAGAATAGTTATAATCATTCTTCTCATCCGCCTCATGGTTTTTCTGGCTGACGAGCCACCATTGCTTTGGATCAAGAGAAGGGAAAAAAGTATCCGCTTCCGGTTCCGCCTCCACCCTAGTCAGGTATATCCGGCTGGCCCTGTCAAAAAGGGCCTTATAAATTTCTCCGCCACCAATCACCATTACCTCTTTCGCATCTGTTTCCCTGGCTACAAACAATCCATCTTCAATATTTTTTACAACTACCGTTCCCTCTGCTTGCCAGCCTGGCTGGCGACTGATAACGATATTTTTCCTGCCCGGCAGCACTTTGCCCAGCGACTCAAATGTTTTTCTTCCCATAAGCACCGGCATGCCCCAGGTTATATTCTTAAAATGCCTCATGTCATTGGGCAGGTGCCATGGCATCTTTCCATCCTTACCGATGGCATTATTAGAAGCTGCTGCAACTATAAGAGAGATAGTCATACCCCCGGTAACAGTTTTAAAGTTTAAATTTTCCTTTCCCCCTAAAGGGGGGATTCGGTGTTTCACTTATGCAAATAACAAAGTAATGACAATCTGCTTGCATGACAACCATATTCTTTAGAAAATGCAGTAGCAATAAATGACTAAGATGATCTAAGTTCCCATTAGGGACAGGGTTTTATACCGCCACAGGTGCTTTGATAGCCTGATGGCTTTGGTAATTCTCCAATGTAAAATCTTCAAACTTAAAGCCAAAAATATCTTTCACTGCCGGGTTCAGTTTCATTTTGGGCAAGGGGAATGGCTCCCTGCTCAATTGAAGCTTCACCTGTTCCATGTGATTATTATAAATATGCACATCGCCGAATGTATGTACAAAATCTCCAGGTTCTAAATCACAAACCTGTGCAACCATCATCGTTAGCAAGGCATAAGATGCAATGTTAAACGGGACTCCTAAGAAAACATCGGCGCTGCGCTGGTACAACTGGCAACTGAGGGTTCTCCGTCCTCCCCTCTCCACCCCGTGGAGAGGGGCAGGGGGTGAGGTATAGAACTGGAACATGGTGTGGCAGGGCATCAAAGCCATTTTTGGAAGCTCCGCCACATTCCATGCACTCACTATCAGCCGGCGGCTATCCGGGTTCTTTTTTATCTGTGAGATCAGATCGCTTATCTGGTCCACCACTTTCCCATCACTGCCTTCCCAACTGCGCCATTGTTTGCCGTAGACAGGG
>JANNUI010000168.1:0-2137 GCA_031395125.1 Chitinophagaceae bacterium
ATGAATAAAGCATACCTGCTTACAGGCGGCAACCTGGGCGACCGGGAAAAGAACCTTACCATAGCAATGGAGCTGATCCGGCAATGCGGAACCATTACAGCCGCCTCTTCATTGTATGAAACGGCTGCCTGGGGGAATACAGACCAGCCTTCTTTTCTGAACCAGGCGCTGGAAATAGAAACAGCACTATCAGCCCGCCAGCTCATGCGCCGCCTGCTAAAAGTTGAAAAAGGGATGGGACGGATAAGAAAAGAGAAATATGGTCCCCGCCTGATCGATATTGACATCCTGCTGTTCAATGATGAAAGGCATAATTATAAACTGCTTAAACTGCCACATCCCGAAATGCAGAACCGGCGTTTTGCTTTGTTGCCATTGGCAGAAATTGGAGCTGGCATCATTCATCCTGAACTGAAAAAAACAATAAAAAAACTTCTTGATGAATGCCCTGACCAGCTGGAAGTAAAAAAGTATTCCTGATTTTTTCCACAATCTTTTGATCAAAAACATACAGCTTTGCTTTTAGCCTATTTTGCAAGTCCTGGTTGACCAGCTAATAGCTAATGGCTAACGGCTAACGGCTCATAACCACAGAACATTCACTAAATGAACTACCATTTCATCACCATAGAAGGAAATATCGGCGCCGGGAAGACCACACTGGCCCACCTGCTCAGCAAGCATTATAATGCAAGACTGGTATTGGAGGAGTTTGCCGATAACCCTTTTCTTCCCAAGTTTTATGAAAACCCCGGGCAATATGCCTTTCCGCTTGAACTGTTCTTCATGGCCGAACGCTTCAAGCAACAAAAAGAACTGCTGCAGCAAAAAGATATGTTCCAGGCGCTGACCATTGCTGACTATCTCTTTACCAAATGCCTGCTCTTTGCCAAGGTAACCCTGCCGGAAGATGAGTTCAGGCTTTATCAGCGTTTATTCGACATCATCCACCAGCAACTCGTGCAGCCGGATATCCTGATCTACCTGCATGCCCCGGTCACCAAGCTGCAGGCTAATATCAAAAAACGCAACCGTTCCTACGAGCAGAATATACCGGATGATTACCTGTTCAATATCCAGGAAACTTATACGCACTACATCAAGCAGCATAATATAAAAACGCTGTTCATTGATGCCGGTAATGCAGATTTTCCCGGCAACGAAAAACATTTGCAGGTGATCTATGATGCGCTGGAGAAGGACTATGAGCACGGGCAGCATTATCTTACACTTCCATGAGGGATGGCTTTTCTATAAAAAAATTATTCTCCACTGTTATCAATAAAGAGTTTACCTGGTATATCATCGCCAGGGTGCTTTTTATTGCAGGTCTGCGGATGACGCCGGTGCTGCTGGGCTGGCGGTTGTATGAAATTACCGGCAGTAAACTGGCACTCGGTGTGCTCGGCCTTTCCGAAGTGATCCCTGCCATTGTATTGGCCCTGCCCGCCGGGGTAAAGGTGGACAAAAGCAATAAACACAAACTGCTCAGCATCTGCATCGTCATTTATTTCTTTCTCATGCTGGGCATGCTGCTGGTAACTTCACGGTGGATGCAGGAAAACTATTCCCGGGCCGTTATTGAATGGAGCATCTATGCGCTGGTATTTGGTACCGGCGCAGTAAGGGCTTTCACCGGTTCGGCCTTCAATGCTTTTCTTGCACAACTGGTACCTGCTGAGTTTTTAGTAAAAGCCGTTTCCGTCAACAGTATGATCTGGCTGGTGGCTGCAGTGGCCGGGCCTGCCATAGCCGGCATATTGATGGGCTATTCGAATATTACCATTGCTTTCATTCCTGTTTGTGCGCTGGTAGGGATCGCCTTTTTCCTGTTTCAAAAAATAAAACCCAAACCCGTCAGCTGGCAGGGCAACAGCAAAACATGGGATGGGGTAAAAGAAGGTTTGCGCTATGTGATGGGGAAAAAAGCCCTGCTCGGCGCCATGAGCCTTGATATGTTTGCCGTACTGTTCGGTGGCGCCGTTGCTTTGTTGCCGGCTTTTGCAAATGATATACTGCATGTGGGCCCGCAGGGACTTGGCTGGTTAGTGGCCGCTACTTATCTGGGAAATTTTGTAGCCATCGCCTGGCTCACTTCACACCCCTTGAAAAGGAAACAGGGCAAAACATTGCTGTA
>JANNUI010000205.1:0-2063 GCA_031395125.1 Chitinophagaceae bacterium
ACTGACAACCCATGTCATGTACATGCAGGAGGGGAAAATGCAGTTTTTCATGGACCTTGAATCCCTGCAGGAGGAAACGGGTGAATTGCGGCTGGCTAAAGCCATTGCCCGGATCATGAAAGGAGAGAAATTTACGAATGAATGGATCGATAAAATGCTTGCAGTCAAGAACGATGAAAAAATTTATTAACAATAAAAATTCCCTTCTCTACTCCGTGGAGAAGGGTCAGGGATGAGATTATGATGAAACTTTCCAGATATGTTCTGTACGATATCCTCAGGAGTAAGATCATCCTCGCTTATACCCTGTTCCTGCTTGTGGTTTCCCTCAGCATGTTCCAGATGGAGGAAAACAGCAGTAAAGCCATGCTTAGCCTGCTGAATATTGTGCTGATCGTATTGCCACTGGTCAGCCTGGTGTTTACAACCATCCACTATTATAATTCTTATGAGTTCATTGAGCTGATGTCATCTCAACCCATGAGCCGTACCAGGATATTGCTGAGTGAATATGCCGGTGTCAGCATTTCGCTGCTCAGCGCATTTTTGATCGGGGTTGGTGTGCCGGTGTTACTGTTTGCGGCCAATGCAACCGGTTTTGCGTTATTATTCACAGGTGTCTGTTTAACCCTGGTCTTCACTTCCATTGCATTCTGGGCTTCCGTGACGGCAAGAGACAAAGCAAGGGGGATTGGTTTTGCACTGTTGCTCTGGTTTTATTTTGCACTGATATATGATGGCCTGGTCCTGCTTATTTTATTTTCCTTCAGTGATTACCCGCTGGAAAAACTCACGCTGCTGCTTTCGGCCCTTAACCCGATTGACCTTGGTCGCATCTTTATCATGCTCAAAATGGATATCAGCGCATTAATGGGTTATACCGGTGCCTTGTATAAGGACTTTTTTGGCAGCAGCACGGGCATTCTTTTCACAACCGGCATCATGCTGCTTTGGATCGTACTCCCGTTGTGGCTTGCCGTGAGAAAATTCAGAAAAAAAGATCTATAAATATTTTGATAATCTTAATACAAACCATATGAACGATTTATTGACCAGGAGCCTGGCACAGATTGTAACCAGAAACCACAAAACAGCATCGATATTTGAAAAACATCATCTCGATTTTTGCTGCAAGGGAAAACAGACCCTCCAGCAGGCCTGTGCGGACACGGGGCTGGATGCAGATGAGATCCTTTCAGAACTTGAAATGGCGAATACCGCTATGACGGATGAAAGTTACAGCCCCGATCATATGTTGTTGAATGAACTGGCAGACCATATTGTAAACACCCACCATGCCTATGTGAAAAATGAGTCGCCGCTTATATTTGGTTATTTGCAAAAAGTAGCCTCGAAACACGGGGAAAGACACCCGGAGTTATTGAAGATCTTCGAACTGTTTACGGCGGTTAAAGAAGAAATGGAACTGCATATGCAAAAAGAAGAAAGAATATTATTCCCCAGGATCACTGAGATGGAAAAACTGGTTGCTGATAAAGCAGCAATATCGATCAACAAAAATTTCTTAGCTGCCCCGGTTTCGCTGATGGAACAGGAGCATGACCATGCCGGCAGTATGATGGCCGGGATCCGCCGGCTTAGCAACAACTATATACCACCTGCTGATGCCTGCACCACTTACCGGTTAAGCTTTGCAGCCTTGCAGGCCTTCGAGATGGACCTTCACCGGCATGTACACCTGGAGAACAATATTTTGTTCCCGAAAGCTTTACATTTATTTGATACATTTGGCAGTCACTCGTCAAACTGAATAATGGATGGCGAAGCTTGTCATTTCCTGCAGTTTACTGTCAATTTACCTGCTGTATAGTTTCTTTGTTTACACAAGAGGGACTGCAGACATGATCCGTATCCCGGCTGAAGAGCAGGTCCGGATCAACAATGGTAAGGCCCTTTTCCAGCAGCATAATTGCATTGCATGCCACCAGCTATATGGTCTTGGCGGGTACCTGGGACCTGAACTCACCACTGCCTACAGTGATCCGCAACGCGGCGAACTTTTTATGAGAACTTTCCTCCAGGCCGGCGGACAAAGGATGCCG
>JANNUI010000233.1:0-9523 GCA_031395125.1 Chitinophagaceae bacterium
AATTTTCCGGGTTGGTAAAAAATTCTTCAAACTGATCAACAATGATCATCAAATTAGCGGCCTTTCTTTTTCTATCCTTTTTTTCCGGCTCTTCCAGTTTTTGCCATTGCTCATCTGCTTCATCTATATAAAAACCTGAATTGGTATAGAGATCAATTAAAGAAGAAAAACCACGCCTCAGTTCTGTTTCAATGGTGGATGTCTTGTTGGAAAATGTTTCAGCAAATGCCTCAGCCATATTACCAATGGGGCTTCTTTCCGGGCGGAAATCAGCGACAACCCAATTGGTGTACTTCGCTTTAAAAAATCCAGCCCTCGCATTAGGAATAAGGCCTGCATAAATAAGTGATGACTTCCCCTCACCCGAAGCGCCTGTTACCATCAGGAATTTGTTTTGCTCCAAAAGAGCAGTGATCTGATCTATCTGGAGATCACGGCCTTTGAAATAAAGGCTTTCCTCTTCGGTAAATGACCGGAGGCCGGTGTAGGGGCATATAGTTTGCTGGTCAATCATTTATTCACTTTCATTTACGTAAGGAAGAAATACCCGGTAAAAGAAGAATTCGTTGTCTTTGAATTTCTTCCATTCTTTATTTTTAGTTTGCGCTAAATTGAATCCTTCAATACTGCTCCTGAAAAAACCTGCTTTGTCTCCGGCTGAAATAAGAGGAGGGGCTTGTTGCTGTGCTTTAAATAGATTTCCGTGAAAAGCGTATGCTCTGCTAAACCTTTCTATAGCTGCAAACTTAGCAAAGGAATTTTTTATCGTTCGATAAGCTTCTGTTGAATTATTTTCTGGATTGATATACATCAAAGCTATGGCCACCTGGTGGCGGTTCGGCTGAAATTCAGCCGGATTGTCAAGTCGGTTCATTTCTATGCGGGCAGAATCAAGCAAACGTTCGGCCAGCTCCGGAGATTGTTGATTTAACGATATCAACTGGCTGGCATATGCATAAAGCGAAGACCGGTTTACCTCTTTCTTAAATACATTAAGTAAACTATAGGCCAGATCAAATTGGTTGTTCGCAGTCAGGTCAGCTAAAACTTTTCCTACCAACTCAAAAGAATAGTCATTGACAAAATCTAAGTTTTTATATTGGAATGCGTTTAGCAATTTATCAGGTTGAATTTTCCGGATAAAGGCTGTTCCCTTTTCTGGCTTATCCTGATTAAATGCCTGATCACTTAAATGGAGATAAAGAATATTCAGATCTGCTGATAGATTTGCTTTTCGCTCTTCCAATTTTGAAGCCAACCGATCCATGATGGTGCCCTTCATCGGGTCACGCAGATAAAAATCACGGGATGACATGAGAATCTGGTAATCGAGCAGCCAAAGCTCAAAATATTTAAAGTTATCAGCGCTTTCATAAAGTAGATCAAATAAATTATGATCCAGTACATATTCGATAAAGGCCGATGAATAATAAAACTGTAAATATGACCGGGGCTCAAAAGGATGAAAAGGAACACGATAATCGGGATACAGGAGTAGAAACCTCCGGGGCATAGTGATTAAATCAGAGGCTGAGGTGCCAACAAATGAAAGAGGCTGATTCAAAAATTCATTGGGCACTTGCTGATAATGCTGAATGGCCTCTTTGAAGTGCTGATCTGTCATGGATTTCCCTTTACCCCTTATCTCCTTCCGGTAGGCAAATAAAATGCCCTCATTTTTGAGAATAACCGCAAGGTTAAAATTCCTGTCGTTATTGTCTTTTATTTTTAAAATTTCTTCCTTCAGTTTTGTAAAAAAGAAAGATAACATGCTATCGCTTGAGTACTGAATATTCATATTACAGAATTCCTGACCGCCTGCTCCGGAAAAATAATTTGTATTTGAGGAATTAATCGATGACCATGAAACCAACCGGTTATAAAACTCTACAGTGCTTATTTTTTTTCGTTTGCAATACTCTTGCACAAAGCTATCGAGGTAATTAGTATTCCCATACGTATAAAACACAGCAGCAATGTTGGCCGCATTCTCTATATGTGTTGCAAGATCGTTTTGGAAATATCCAGCCTGGTACTGTAATAATGTGTCCATACACTGTAATACCTTTTCAGTCCGGCCTGTTGCTGCATATAAATAAGCCAGGTCCTGGTAAAGCCCGTTAAACCGGGGGCCATAATTCTGTCCACCCCGTACCAACACTTTATCCCGCTGGTAATTTTTTTCTAGCCATGTCGTTCTTGCATTGTTTTCAAACGGAGAAATGATTTTTAATAACTGGTTAATTTCTTCGGGAGAAAATACTTTATGATTAATAGCATTATCCAGCGCCAGGCTCAAGTTTTGGATATCGGTAAAGTCTTCCGGCTGTTCTTTAAAAATTTGCATGGCCCATTGAGCAGATCGTTTTGCATTGCTTGTAACCAATGACTTTAGTGATTCATCCTGATTGAAAAAGCTGGCAAGTCCCGCAGTTACTGAAAAGTCATGAATCAGTTTTAGCTTTTCAGAAAGCTCACGCCCATTTCCCGAAATTGGAAGTAGTTCAAGCAAACTATCGGCAATAGTCAAGCTTTGTAAAATTTCTTTTTTAGGCTCATACCGGCCTTGCATAACCAATTGCGTAGCAATACCAGTTGCAATTTTAATTTTCTGTTTGGGATCTTTTACAGCATCGATAACTTCCGGAATGGATACATTACCCAGGATGAGCTGTTCAGTGATTGGAGGAATAGGAAACTCGGGGCTCAGTTTTGGCACATTGGCAAGCTCAAATGTTTTTGCTTTAATAGATTTCAGTACATTATCATTTTGTTTGCGGAAATAATCCCTGATACCAAACGAACTTAAAATAATTATTGCAATAATGCCCAGTGACGCAGCTATTCGCTTCGGGCCAAAACGCATTACTGTCCGGGTCACTACATGTTTTCCTGCACTTCGTTTCAAAAATTCCTTTGCATTGCTCAATACCAGCTTTGCGTTTGCCAGTTTTTTATCCTGATCAATTTCTTCCGGCAGGTAGCGGGCAATCCAATGTGCATTGGGTTTGGCGGTATTAAACCAGTTTTCAAAATAGGTAAGCGGTCCGATAGGCAACAAGAAATCTTGTGACTTACCACTTTCCACCCAGCGGTTAAGCTGTTGTTCAAAGTCAATTGAAATAGTATAATTATCAAATTCTTCTTTGGCCCAATCCCCCAGGTATTCCCAGTTACGTATTAAACTTTCGTGGGTGATATCCAATACATCAGTCTCACTGAGTGTTTGACTGTCGGCGTCATCCAGAATAAAAGGACGAAGAAATGTATTACCCGGCTCCCTGAAAATATTCAACACCCCGCCAATTTCTTTCGTCCCCAATTCCGGCCTGCCTATAATATTGGTAATTTCTTCCAGCGTCATCCGGTTACGAACTGCACGGCTCTGATCTATTTTTGTCAGACAAGTGAAAGTTGTTTTTATAATTGCTTTTGCATCTTCATCCGAAATAGTTTTTCCGGTTTTCTGTGCAAAATATTCCCCGGCTTGTTCAAAGAGTTTGTTTGTATGCGTATCCAGAACATTTTGAAGGTTGGGTTTATGATAGCAGGCTTTGATATCGGGAGCTAAGCCTTCAAACCATGTTTTAAATCTGTCAACCTGCTCATCAGGCAATTCATTTACCGGCATCCCGCCTACCATGGCATAATGGATCAGATCCATTTCTTCTCTTCCATTATCAGCAGCATGCCATACCTGGTTAAGGGCATGTTGCACGATGGGAAGCTGATCAACTCCTTCCGTTAAATCATGGATCAGCCTTTCTGTTAATCGTCTCGTAATCCGGTTGCCACTTAAAACGGATGGCTCTTCAATTACATGTTGCAACTGAGTGCGGTTAAGCCGGGGAACAAAAAACTGGGAGAATCCGATATATTCAGGTAGTCCACGAAAAGCAGCACACTGCCCGATATAATCAGACCGCATGGTGAATACAATATATACAGGCAGGTCTTCATCCAATGCAATGCGGGCAGTTTCTAATAATAAATTGAGCACAAGATTGGCATCACGGGAGGGTACGCCTTTATGATAATTTTCCGGGTTGGTGAAGAACTCTTCAAACTGATCTACCAGGATAATAAGGTTAGCAGCTTGTCTTTTAAGGGCAGCTTTCCCGGCCTCATCAGCCGACTGCCATGCAACAGAATTTGTATCTATATATCTTTTTGAATTTTTGTACAGATCAATGATGGCAGAGAAGCCATGGTTTAATTCTGACTGAACAGTATAAGTATTGCCAATATTAAGTTGCTTGCCAATTGATTTACATAAATTATGAAAAGGCGTTCGTTCCGGTCTGAAATCTGCTACACACCACTGCGTGTATTTTGATTTTAAAAATCCTGCCCTTGCATTGGGTACGATACCGGCATAGATCAGGGAAGACTTTCCATCTCCCGATGCACCGGTAAGCATTAAGAATTTATTCTTCTGCAGTTGCTGAGTGGCCTGGTCAATATCTTCCTCCCTCCCTTTAAAATAAAGCGATTCTTCTTCTGTAAAGGATCTCAATCCCGTATAAGGACAAATTTGATCTGCTTCGGACATGATGGTGGCTTACTCTTTTTTAATTTAATTTACTGTACTCTTTTTTTACTTCCATGGGAATGGTTTCTTTAGGGACTATTGAAGATGTTACACGGGGCGCTTTAAAATTACGGGCCAAATTACTATGGGGATCACTTTCACCAACCAGGAACATAGGTGTTGGAGAAGAAGCGCCACCCACCTGCTTCCATATCTGTTTGATGAATGGAAGTGCCCAATCTGCTGCATATTTAAAATACACTACGGCCAGTTTACTTTTTGGAATTTGTTGTGATGACATCTCCCGGTAGGATTCTTCTCCTTCGGGCAGAATATTCAATGTCTCCACCGGGAACTCAAGGCTCAATTCATCCACAATTATCCTTGCTTCCACTTCATCCTGCTGATTGAATATAAAATAGATATCGGTGTCTTTGGAATCATAAACAATAGCATCCTGTTTCATCATCACCACCCGCATGTCATCTACCAGTTGCATGGGTCCGTGGCTGTTGGAAAACACCATGTTCCGGGTAATATTGTTACGGATGTTTTTTATAAAATTTTGCTGAGCTGGTTTTATAGAAGTACCGGTATCCGGGGTAAGCCATACAAATAAATTAAAGTCAGACCCGGATGAAGCAATTTTGTTTTTTGCTTCCATAAACTGGTGCTGTGGAAATGAAACTTCTTCATCAGATTCGAAACGCCTGCCAAACTCGCCACTTAACATGTGCAGGGAGCAGACACATTTTTTTAATTCCTCTGCAGTTCTTTGTTTAAACGTTTCATCATCAGCAGGACAATCAACCGAGGGAAGAACATTAAATCCGGCTTTCTGAAGTATGATGGCCATCTCCTCTCGATTTTCTTTAAGGTCATTGGAAGTCCATGCCAGGTAAATATTGGGCCGCTGCCTGTCAATCACCTGAACTTTTATTGCTGATGACACGGATGTTGAAATTACATTGGGTACGATCTGGCGGGCAGTTGGCTGATAGGCATGTAACTCAACCGGGCCGCCTTTTTGATCCTGCTTTATTCCTGAAATAATTTCTTTTATCGCATTCGCCAGTTTATTGATCTGGTTCCGATACATGGGCCTTAAGGGACTTGCATGTTTTTCATCATCTGCAGGAAGCAAAGGACGGTTGACCCCATCTTCTCTGTAGATAAAATCAATTGATCGCAAACCTCCTGAAAGCTGAGACTCCAGTAATTTGACATCTTCCATATCAATATCGTGGATCCTTGTCGGTATCACTCTTGAAGCCGTATTGCCATTAGTCAATTTTATATTACTGCCTAAGCTGTCATTTTTTATTTCCTCCTGAAATATCCTGAACTCATTTTTCCAAACAGGAGAATTGACATCGCAGTATGTTTGAGAGATGATGGGTATAAAAATGAGCGATTTGATTTTATGTGTAACGGATCCATCTTCTGATTTAATCCCTTCTCTTCTTTCTTCGGGATTCTTATCAAAAAAGATCGAAAGTTTGTCTTTTAAGGTGGCCCCTAATTCCTGGTTCAGTTTTTCCACGAATTCCGTAACCCATCCATCGTATTTGTTATCGTTATATCTGTAGCTGATATGAATATCGTAATCGTAATCCTGTAATATAGATGAGTTGGTTAGTCTTTGACTCTTTGCTTCCGTGGGTTCATTTGCTGCTGAAAATATCTTGTAAACCTGTATAGGGTCTTTTACATTTTTAAGATTTTCTGAACGGACAAATTCTGATCTGATATCTTTTTTATTGGCGAGGTCCCTTTGTACGGATTGGGAAACAAATATACCCGATGGAGGAGCTATTGACTGCAGGCGGGATGCAATATTCACTGCATCACCAAAAATGTCATCATTCTCAAAAACCACTTCACCCTGGTGAATACCAATGCGCAATTCAAAAGTTTTGGAGTTAAAGCATGCTTCCTGAATTTTAATAGCCGCATTCACTGCACTGCTGACTAATGGAAAACTGGCTAAAACGCCATCACCGAGTTCTTTGATCCAACGACCACCGAATTCTTCAATGATCGGTTTTTGAATCTCCCTGTTTTTGCGTAACAGTTCAAAAGCTTTTTGTTCATCATTACCCATCATGGCTGTATATCCAACAATATCGGTAAACATGATGGCGGCGAGCTGGCGGTTTTGGGACATGCTTGAAAATTAGGTATTTATATTGAATTCAGCCTAAAATTTTTTTTAATTACCAATGAAAAAAGGATGAGAAACAAGAAAAAATAAATTTACTTCCAATTATTGAGGATATAAAAAAGTAAAATAAAATTTGGCTTTTAGCGAGGAATCTCATTAAAGGAATCCTTTTTTTGAGCCCCTATTTCCCGATACAAAACTTACTAAAGATATAATCGAGCTGATCTTCATTGGTCACCTCCCCCGTTATTTCCCCCAGATAGTGGAGACAGCGGCGGATGTCAAGCGCCAGCAGATCGCCGGGAAGTTTATCATCCAGCCCTTTCTTTATATCGGCCAGCGATTGGCTTACTTCTTTCAATGTATGGAAATGTCTGGCATTGGTGACAATGGTGCTTTCGGTGCGCACCTGGCCACCCAGCACTTTGTCCACCATTTTTTCCTTCAGTACCTCTGTGTGCAGGTTTTGTTTAGCAGAAATAAAAATGATCCCTTCCACACCACTGAATTTTTCTCTTACCTCTCCCTCCCCGGCTGCATCAATTTTATTGGCTACAAGCAGGTAATTCAATTGCTGTTTCTCCAATTCAGACTTCAGGGCTCTGACTTCTGATATCGTCTCTCCTGCATCAAAAAGATAAATGACCACATCTGCTGATTTGATTTTCTCCAGGCTTCTCGCTACGCCATAGCGCTCAATAATATCGCTGGTATGTTCCCGGATACCGGCCGTATCAATGAGCCGGAAGAGGATACCATCAATATTGATCACCTCCTCGATCGTATCCCGGGTGGTCCCCGGTATTTCACTTACAATGGCCCTGCTCTCGTTCAGCAGTGTATTCAACAGGGTTGATTTGCCTGCATTGGGCTTGCCTGCAATGGCCGCAGTCACCCCGTTCTTTATCACATTTCCTAATTGGAAAGAATCGATCAGCCGGCTGGTTGATCGCGTCAACTGTCCGATCAGCTCATACAACTGTTTCCGGTCGGCAAATTCCACATCTTCCTGGCTGAAGTCGAGTTCCAGTTCTATCAGTGCCGAGAATTTTATCAGTTGCGCCCGCAATGCTTTTAGTTCATCAGAAAACCCGCCACGGATGGTATGCAAGGCGGCCCTTTGTGAGGCGGCTGTATTCGAAGCTATCAGATCGGCCACGGCTTCAGCCTGCGCCAGGTCAAGTTTACCGTTCAGAAAGGCCCTTTGGGTGAATTCACCGGGCTTTGCCAGCCTGGCGCCAAGTTTCACACAGGCATTAATGACCTGCTGCTGAACAAAAGGAGAACCATGGGTACTGATCTCCACCACATCTTCGCCCGTATAAGACCTGGGGCCGCGGAAGAGCGAAACCACCACTTCATCCAGTACCTCGTTTCCTTCTTTTAAAAAACCCACATGCAGGGTATGTGAGGGTTCTGCGGAAAGATCCCTTGAGGAAAACAGGCTGTTGATTATCTCAAATGTTCTCTTACCACTGAGTCGTATGATCCCTATAGCCCCTACTCCCGGCGGAGTTGCCATTGCCACGATCGTGTCGTCCCAGCCGGTCTGTTGAATACCCATGTCTCAAAATTAATTGAATGTCGCGGATGAACGTGAAATTGCATATTGCGTATTGAGTGTTGATTGTTGTCCGAAGGAGTCCTTTGGACAATTCTCAAGTACATCCTGCAAACAAAAAGCCCTCTCCGACCGGAAAGGGCTTTCAATTTTTTGAAGTGAGTATTATTCACCAGTCACCTGGAAAGTAATGGGCTGCTTGCGATAGGCTTTTACATGGCGTCCGTTTTGTACGGCGGGTGTCCACTTGGGGCCTTTCTTAATTACCCGCATGGCTTCTTCCTCCATTCCGTAGCCATGATTGGTCAATGACCTTACATCGCTGATGTTTCCTTCCTTATCTACCACAAACTGAACAACGGTTGTATAGGTACCATCGGGAGCCCCGTTATCAGACGCCACCTGGCCATTACAGTTTGTTTCGAGATAGCGGCGCCATTTGCCATCGCCACCGGGGAAGGCAGCTTCAATTTCCACCTTGTCAAAAATATGATTCTCGTCGTCTTCTTTTTTAACTTCCACGATCTGCTTGCCTTCATCGATAACCACCGGGGTTACGATGTTCTCGTCTTTCACACCCTCCTGGCTTACTTCGGCGATCTTTACTTCTTTCAGTTCTTCCTGCGGCGGAGGCGGTTTTTCCACTTCCTCATCCTTCTTGATCACCGGGGGGGTGAATTGTTTCATTTCCACCTTGGGCGGCTCCTGCTTGGGCGGCGGCGGCGGGGGTGGCGGGGGCGGTTCTTTCTTCTCTTCCTGCTTAATATCCTGGATGGTCATTTCGTTAAGCTTGAGCTTCTTGTCTCCCTTTCCCTTTATGGCGCTGGAGAGGAGGGAGCCTCCCAGTGCGAGGGCCGCCAGCGAAGCCGTGATGATCAGGGCACGGGTAATGCGGCGGTTATAGGTCCTCCGCAACTCATAGGCGCCGTAATCTTTGTTCCGGCCTTCAAAAACCAGGTCAAGAATATCAGCGGACAGAATTTTATTGGCTTCCATTACTTAATTTTTTTATTAGATGCTTTTCGTTCTTTTTTCCACAGGGTTTCCAGCCCTTATTTAATGCCATTGGCGGCTTCGGTAGCCCGTATCACTTTCATTTCATCTTCAAACAATTTGACCATGGCATACCTCTTTACCTGGTTGATGGTCATTTCGTCCAGGATGTCCACCGTGTTTTTGTAGGTGGCGTCCTCATTGGGCTTGATGATCACCATAAAGTCAATGTCCTCACAGGCTTTTTCCCAGTTGGGATCCCCTTTCTTTTTGG
>JANNUI010000248.1:0-9671 GCA_031395125.1 Chitinophagaceae bacterium
TATCATAGCCATAATCATTGGCCACTGCTGTTAAATAAGACGTATTGCAATGCAGTGCTTCTGCAGGAAGGGCCTTCCTGTCTGTGTAAAACCGCCCGGAAAACTCTGCTGCCAGGTGCTGTGCATCGGCTGCGCTGCCGCCGTTGCCGCAGAAATAAACCCGGTCACCTTTTTTAAAGGCTTCAGTTATTACACCAACTACTTTCTCAATTGTTACGAGCAGTTCTATATTGTTCAGGATCTGCTGCTTCGTATCAATTGAAGCCTTGATTATTTGTTTGATCTTTTCCATAATTTTCTATTCACCATTGACTATTGGCAATTCACCACTAAATCGTCCATGTCTTCAGCCCATGCTCTACAAACTGGTAACTGCGGGTGTAGCCACCAAATTTTTCCAGGCGCTGCATCACAGTATATTTGGCATTACCCGGGCAATAAAAGATCATAAAACCCCCGCCACCGGCTCCCGATATTTTACCGCCTGTCGCCCCTGCAGTTTTGGCAGTATCGTATATTTCTTCCATCAGCGGATTACTGATACCTTCCGCCATTTTTCTTTTTTGCTGAAAACCAAAATCAAGTATCTCGCCTATTTCATTAAGGCGGCCTTTCAGTAATGCCTCTTTCATCATTTGGGCCTGTTGTTTCAGCTGGTGCATGGCTTCGATGGATTTTTCTTTCTTATCAGTAACATTCTTGCTCTGCTTTTTAATGATCCCGGCAGATTCACGGCTGGTGGAAGTGTAGTACAGCACCAGGTTGTTTTCCAGTTCAAACAAATGTTGTTGTTTTACACGCAAAGGGTTTACGATCACTTTATCATCCGCATAAAACTCCATAAAGTTCACACCGCCAAATGTGGCAGCATACTGGTCCTGTTTTCCGCCGGCCAGTCCCAGGTCGTTTCTTTCAATATCAAAGGCATAGTGGGCCATATCATATTCTCCCAGCGGCAACCGGAGCATTTCGGTGAATGCGCCGATTATGGCCACTACCAGGGTGGAGGAAGTGCCCAAACCTGAACCCGCAGGCGCATCCACAAAAGTGGATAGCCGGAACCCCTGTTCTTTTATGCTATAGTCTTTCTGAATACGGTTATACACGCCTTTCAGCAGGTCGAGTTTACCGTTTACCGGCAGTTGATCGCTCCAGTCGAATTCCTGTTTCTCATTCCTGTCGATGGCTTCCAGTATGATCTTGTTGTCACTGTTGGATTCAATGGTGGCATTCGCATACAATGATATCGTGGCGTTTAATATAGCGCCACCATACAGGTCGCTGTAGGGACTAACATCCGTGCCGCCACCGGCCAGGCCAATTCTCAAAGGAGCTTTGCTTCGATAGATCATTTATCAGATTGACAATACTTTGGATAAAGAAAACTTAATTTTTTCAGCCGTTGAAGGGTCAATAGTACCGATTCTTTTAATAAATCGTTCACTGCTCACACTTCTTACCTGAAAACAATCAGCGGAGGAAGATTTACTGAGTCCGTTTTCCTCATCAGGCATAATCTTTACCATCCAGGGTGCAATGGCATAATTATCCTTCCAGTCAGTAACCGGTACTATTATTTTCAAAGGTAATTTGCCAAGGGCATTATCATTCACAATTATAGCAGGCCGTGTCTTTTTGATTTCAGCACCTTTGGCGGGGTCAAGATTAATGAGCCAGATTTCATTTTGTTTCATAGAAATCGTCCAGATCAATTGAAGTAAAAGCAGTCAGTTCGGTATTGGTTTTATATTCATTCTCCATCGCTTCAGCTGCAACGGTAAGTTGCTGCTCATAGTTATGCCTGAGCATGTCCCTTAGCGCCTTTTGAATAAGGGATAGTTTTTCATTTAATGGCAAAAGGTCAATTTCCTTCAGAATGTCAGATGTACTCATGCAATAAAGGTAGTTAAATATTTTTTGAAAGATCATGGATGGCCGATGTCAGCGCCTTCCAGCTATATTTCTTTTTCTCTTCCCGCAGGTTATGAATAAAATAATCTTCTCCTAATTGATAGAACTGCCGGATGCCTTCTGCAATGGCTGCAGGATCAGGCTCCATGACCAGTCCTGCTTTTTTATTAGGCACCAGTGATGGCAGTCCGCCGACATTGGTTACCAGCATGGGTTTTTCAAAATGATAGGCAAGGGGGGTAACGCCGCTTTGGGTGGCATTGCGGTAGGGCTGTATCACTGCATCCGCAGCACAGAGATAGTATTTCACTTCGCTGTCAGGGATAAAATCTGTTCTCAGTATAAGCTGGTCTTTTATTCCCAGCTTTTTGATTTGCTCCCGATAGGGTTTTTCATCTTCATAGAATTCACCCGCGACCAGGAGTTTGATGTTTGAGCCCCGATAGCTATCGGGGTGAGGTTCGATGTTCTTTAAATGCACCATAGCTTCAAAGAGCAGGTCTAATCCTTTATACTTGCGGATAAAGCCGAAGAAGAGAAGAATCTTTTCATTTTCCGGAAGGCCAAGATGTTTTCTCGCTTCAAATTTTGGGATGATCGACCCGAAATTATCATACAAGGGATGTGCAACCAGCCTGGCAGGTTTTGTTTTTTGAAATAACCGCAGGTCTTCCATTACCTTTTCGCTCATGGTAATAAAGGCATCGCAGCTTTTCAGGAAATATCTGGTAAAGGGCCGGTCGCCAAACCGTTTTTCATGCGGTATTATATTGTCGGCTATGCAAATGATCTTTGTGTGTTTGTTCTTTCTCACCCTTCTTAAAATAGTACCCAGCGCTGGTCCCATAAAAGGAAGCCAGAACCGGACCACAATGATATCCGGTCTTTCTTTTTTCAGCCGGTTGCCGGTCTTTATCCAGTTAAAGGGGTTGACAGAGTTAATAGCAGTATGAATGGTGATCCCCGCCGGCGCCGGATCGTTGCTGTACTGCGTTTTACCGGGAAATAGAAAAGAAGGATACTGAAGTGAAAAAGAAAAAATGGAACAGGCATGCCCTTCATCCATAAATTGTTTAGCTAGCCGCTGGTTGAAAGTAGCCAATCCGCCCCGCAAGGGATGGGCGGGACCTATGATGACCACTTTAGCCATTATAAACCGGTTTTCTTTTCTACGAGATAGGAATTTCTGGCAGGTGAATTCCTGGAGATGAGTTCTCCTATAAATCCTGCGAGAAAGAGCTGCATGCCTATGATCAATGAAGTGAGGGCCAGGTAAAAGCCCGGCTTATTGGTAAGGCTGAAATCCTTCACCATGAATTTAGTTACTATAAGATAAATGGCGATACCTAGCCCCAGCAAAAAGAACAAAGTTCCCCATAAGCCAAAAAAATGCATGGGACGTTTGGAGAACTTGCCAACGAAAGTAATGGAGAGCAGATCCAAAAAACCGTTTACAAACCGGCGCCATCCAAATTTTGATTTGCCGTATTTCCTGGCCCGGTGTTCCACCACCTTTTCCCCTATCTTCTTAAAACCCGCCCATTTGGCCAGTACCGGGATATAACGGTGCATCTCGCCATATACTTCAATGCCTTTTACTGTCCGGTTTTTATATGCTTTGAGACCGCAGTTAAAGTCATGCAGTTTAATGCCGGAAACTCTTCTCGTTACAGCATTAAAAAATCTGGAAGGGATATTCTTGGTGAACGTATTATCGTAGCGTTTTTTCTTCCAGCCGCTTACCATATCGTAGCCCTCCTCCACGATCATCCTGCGCAGTTCAGGGATCTCATCGGGGTTGTCCTGCAGGTCGGCATCCATGGTGATGATCACTTCACCGGATGCAGCACGGAAAGCTTCATTCAGACCGGCCGATTTACCATAGTTGCGCTGGAACTTGATGCCTTTGATGTTGGGATTTTTTGCCCTGAGGCTTTCGATCACTTCCCAGGAATTATCACTGCTGCCATCGTCCACAAAGATCAGTTCGTAGCTGCAATGATTTTCATTCATCACTTTTTCGATCCATGTCGAGAGTTCCGGCAGTGATTCTGCTTCATCAATAAGCGGTATGACAATGGACAGATCCATGTATTATTTTCTGCGTGATAGTAAAGCGGCTCCTGCACCAGTTACCCCCACACCAATTATCAAATATCCGAAAATTGCACCTGAAACAAGTTTCAGGGTGTATTGTTTTTTGAAAGTAGCCACTTCTGATTCAATATCGGGGGGCATTTTATCTTTTGACTGCATCAGCCTTTCCTTAAAGGATGCTGCTGATTCTTCGGCAAACTCGGGGTGCATAGAATTGAATATCCAGTAAAAAAGAGCTATGGACAACGTGACGACGATAAAACACCGGAAGCCCTGGCTGAACAGGTCAGCAAATTTTCCGGTGAAGGAGGCAGACCGGCGGTAAGACAGTAATGTCCAGGTGATACCCAGGCCGTAGAATCCATATACTATGTATTGCAGTCCGCCAGATTCTTTATTTGTATTAAAAACAACCAGGAAGGTAGCAATCATTAAAACAGCCGTGATGAGTCCTTTGACAGCAGGAGGAATCTGTATTGACATGTACCGGTTAGTTTAGTATAACATTACTGTTATTGATGATACCAATCACCTTACCGGTGAGTTCTTTGCCAATAAAGGCTGAGTTCTTTGATTTAGACCGGATGTCAGCAGCTGTGCATATCCATTTTTTTACCGGGTCAAATAAGGTAAGAGAAGCCGCAGCGCCTTCCTGTATCAGCACTTCTTTCAGTCCGAACAGTTTCCTGGGATTAACGGACATCAGTTCGATCAGTCTCTCTGTTTTTATACCCGGCACCGCTGTCTTTACCGCAGCAAAGGCCGTTTCAAGACCGATCATGCCATATTTAGCATATTCAAATTCCAGCACTTTGCTGTCATATTCATGTGGCAGGTGATGAGAGGCTATGCAATCAACTGTTCCGTCCTCCACGGCTTTTTTCAGAGCTTCTCTTTCATCAGGAGAGCGGAGGGGCGGATTTACTTTCAGGTTGGTATCGTAGCCGGTCAGGTCTTCATCGCAGAAGTACAGATGGTAAGGGGTGACAGAACAACTGACGGCAGTGCCGCCGTCTTTTCCTCTTTTGATGTACTCCAGCGATTTTTTTGTACTCACCCCGGTGAAATGAAGTTTGGATGCAGCATACCGGGTCAGTTTGATATCCCTTGCCACCATCAGTTCTTCGGCCATGGCCGGTTTGCCCGGTAATCCTAACTGTGTAGAGGTGATCCCTTCGTTCATCAGCCCATGCGGGTTGATAGTTTTATCATCAGGTAATTGTATTAAGATACCATCA
Organism: Chitinophagaceae bacterium; assembly: GCA_031395125.1. Lineage (GTDB taxonomy): Bacteria > Bacteroidota > Bacteroidia > Chitinophagales > Chitinophagaceae > JJ008. The sequence continues at coordinate 5,247 of JANNUI010000248.1, forward strand.
AATGCTTTTACATATTGCAGGGCTTTTACCAGCAACCCGGCAGACTGCACACAGTTGAGCCCATCCCCAAAGGCAACAGCGCCGCTGGCCCTCATATCGTACATTTCTGCCAGTTCTTTTCCTTCCGCATTTTTTGTGATGGCAGCGATCGGATGAATGTTCACCGGTAACGACCTGCCTGTCTGCCGGTCAGGCAGGCTTTTCTGTTTAATATATTCCACCCCGGCTTTATCATGGATCACCGGCTTTGTATTGGGTATAACAAAAACATCTGTAAACCCTCCTGCCGCAGCGGCAGCTGCGCCTGTTTCCAATGTCTCTTTGAATTCGTAACCCGGGTCGGCAAAATTGGCGAACAGATCCACCCATCCCGGGGAGACATGCAGGTTCTCAGCAGTTATTTCCTGGTCAGCCTTTGCCGTTATCTTTTTGTCAATCCGGGTGATAATACCGTTCTCAATAAATATATCTGTGGTTTGACCGTTGAAAGGAGAGAGGGGGTCAACGATGCGGGCCTGCTTAAAGAGTAGCTTCATTAAGGGGCGAAGATAAAGTATCTTTTTAATTGAAATGAAAAAGCCTGCGGAGCAGGCTTTAGATCAGGTCGGGCAGACTGGATTCGAACCAGCGACCCCTACGTCCCGAACGTAGTGCGCTACCGGGCTGCGCTACTGCCCGTTTTATCCACCGTTGTTATAACTAAGGTGGATAAAAGGGGAACCCGGTAGTTCCCCTTAAGAAGTCGGGTGGACTGGATTCGAACCAGCGACCACTTGCACCCCATGCAAGTGCGCTACCGGGCTGCGCCACCACCCGAATATCCGGGCGGCAAATGTAGCACTAAACAGCCAAATTCCGAAAAGCTTATTGATGCGGTAGTAGGTCAGTTTGAACCACATAGAACATAGGGCACAATAGAATAAACATAGCTATGTGAAAACTATGTTTCGATGTGCCGCAGCCTGCCCAGGCAACGTAAGGGTGGTTCAATTCTAAATACAATTAGAGTAATTCAATATACCAGACGTTACTATTGAAGCTGATATGTTGCTTTTTTAATTCCCCTTGATAAAATTCTTCAGTTTCTTCTTCAGTGTATCTGTCGCCCTCTTTTTCAGTGTATCCTTTGCATTTTTGATGGAGAGATTTGTAGTGTCTATTCCGGCATTGGCCAATTTCTCCTTTGCTTTTTCTTCCATTTGCTTTTTGATGGCATCCAGGGAGTCTCTTGTCTTTTTGGTGGCGCTGTCGATCTTGGCTTTTACAAAATCCTTGGCCTGCTCTTCCACTTCTTTGATCACGTCAGCCGCCATTTTTTCCAGGTTCACCGTTACAGACGGGCTGTTGATTGTGCCGGTCACTTTCAGGTGCAGGTTTACTGTCTCGCTTGCTGAAACCGGGATCCCTTTTGCATTGGCCTTTGCCACCAGGTCGTTTATCAGGTTATTTCCTTTCGTTCCCATCACACTCCGGGGCAATTTCATCTTAATGGCATACTCCAGCGACTGGTCCAGGCCATGAAAGCCGGCGATCTCCATTTCAATATCTTTTATTTTAACGGTGAAAGGTTTTACCAGCACTTTGCCGTTGGCAAACTCAATATAATTTTTGATGTCTTTGATGCTGATCGATTTCAGGCGGTCAACATCCAGTACAGCGGCGATCTTCTCCAGGGGGGCAAATTTTTCCAGTACACCTTCCAGCAGCAGCAGATTCCCCTTGCCGGTGAGGCTGTTCAGAAGCGGCATCATTTTTCCATCCAGGTTGCCGATCATTGATAGTTGAGAATGCAGTTTGCCCGAAAGATATTTACCAATGGGCATCAGGAATTTTATAGTGTTGTAAGCATAGAATGCCTTTTGCACATCCATGTTCTTTACATCGTAACTCAGGCTGATGTCAGGTTTTTCCCTGTTTATTTTGGTGGAGTAAGAGCCATTGATCAGGATGGTGCCATCCAGGGCCTGTGCTTTTACATTTTGAAAGGCTACCTTTTCATCATTCATCAGCACCATGCCATTAATATTGTCGTAATCAACTTTGCCATACTTTACTTTATTCACTGAGGCGCTGATGGTAAAATTGACTCCCTGCGGAACCAGGAAAGGTCCGGATGAGGCCGATGCGGGAGTACTGTTTTCATCAGACGCAGGGGTGCCCATCCAGTCATTCAGGTTCATATTATCGGCTGAAGCCATGAGGTTGCCTGTCAGCGGTTGGTTTTCCACCAGGTAACCTACCAGGTTATTCAGCGTACCCGTGGCTGTTAAATTAGTGCCGAGGTATTTTCCTGTAAGGTTATTGAGTGTAATATTCTTTGGGCTGAACAACAGCGATGAAGAAGGTATGCTGACCCCGGCCAGGTAGTCCTTTGACTTATAAGTGACATTTGATAATTCAGCAGTGCCGGTGAGTGTTATTTTTTCATACTCAGCCTTATTCAAGGCATCTTTGCTGCCGGCAAAACCCATATCAGCATTCAGCAAACCGCTGAGCGATGTGCCAGCGGGGAATGAAACAAATTGCTTCAGGTTTTCCAGTGTCAGCCGTCCTTTGGCCTTACCGGAAAAATTAACCGTTGAAACCGGGTTTTGCAGTTGCAATACAAAATCAACAGGGTCTTTTCCCAGTTCAATATGGCCTTGTGAAATATCAATGACTGTTTTATCGGCCACGCCACCTGCATTGGCTATTGTTGCTTTGATATTGCCATTTTGAATCGGCTGGGGAATATTCTTATCTGAATAGAACAGGTTCCTGATATCAAAGAACCCGCCTGCACTAAACGGGCCGGATTGTTGCTGCAGAGCTTTTAGGGGTCCGCGTACAAACACATCTGCCCATACCTGGCCGGCTAATTTTGTACCCGCATCCAGCTTTACGAATTTTGATAACTGTGACAGATCCAACCTTCCTTTTGCCCCGGCATCAATATATTGGCTGGTTTCAGGGTTTTTATAAGTGAAATGAAAATCGAAAGGTTCTTTATCAAATTCAAGATGCCCTTTTGTGATATCAATCACGGAATTGTCGGGCCTTCCATCGGGGTTCCGTGCATGAAGGCTCAGGTTAATATTCTTTACAGGTTTTGGCAGATCAGGATACTGAAAGGACCCATTCTTTACCAGCAGTTTCACATCATAAGCCGGTATCTGCTGCGGTGAGTAAATGCCCTTCACAAAACCACTGAATGAAGCTTCGCCGCTGGTTTTTACCTTATCAAAATCTTTTTTATAAACTGCCGGTACCATGGATAGGATATTCCTGAAATCATTGGAAGGGGAACTGAACTTAAAATCCATTTTAAATGTCTTGGCATTCAGCATCTGAACAAATCCTTCTGCAGAAAGTTTTAATGCATTCAGTTGTATATCCTCTGTTTTAAAAGTATAGGTATTGGTTTTGTTGTCGATCTTAATATCAGCATCCAGGTCTGTTTTGGTGTTTAGCAGGTAGGGGATACCATCCTGTATAAATTTTGCCGACCCGGCCCTGGTGGAAGTGGAGAGGGTGAAAACATCGGCGGTGATGTCCCCGCTTCCGCTGTGGTTCAGGTCATTCAGTTCCGTATACGTATTGGCCTTCTTGTCTGAATATTCCAGGTAGCCGTCGGTTATCTTATATTTTTTTAGTGTCAGTTTGAAATCTGGCGCCGTCGTATCTTTTAAGCCACTTGTATCGGTTGATGCCCGGACAATATCCCAGTTGGTCTTTCCAAACTGGTTGACGAGTAAATGTATGCGGGGTTGTAGAAGATAGGCGCCATGTACTTTTATGTCTTTCCCTTTCAGCACACTGAAGAGGCCTGCTGTTATATCCATTTTATTGGCGGCGATCAGGGTATCTTTGGCAAAGTAACCAGTGCCAACAATGGTCAGTCCCTTCACCGTGATAGTTGCCCTGGGAAAATGCCGGAAAAGAGAAAGTTTTGCATCTGTAAAATCAACTTTGGCTTTCAGTTGTTTATTTATTTCTTTTTTTACCAATGCCTGCACCTGCTTTTTGAAGACAACAGGAACGATAAATGCCAGCAGAATAAGTGTGAGGAGTGTAATACCCGCAATTTTCAGAATTTTCTTCAGGATTTTCATAACCGCTGGCTTTGAATATACAAGTTACGGAATTAGAAGTATGAAGCCAGACCTCCTGGTTTCCGCACCTTCTCAGTGGTCATTGAGCGGCAGGCCTCTTTCAGGCAGTCTTCTAAGTTAATTATTTGACTCACTTTCCAGTTTTGCGATGGTTTTTTTTGCCGCATCCAGTCTTATATTTTTATTCTTCTCCACCATTCTGTATGTTATCCATTTTTCTAAACGATGATGAAGAGGTATTAATAATGCTGCAATGCAAACCATTATTAATAACATGAGCAAAGCAGAATGATTTGTGATTTTAGCCAGATAGGGATGTATCAAAAGGTTGATG
>JANNUI010000266.1:0-2135 GCA_031395125.1 Chitinophagaceae bacterium
AATCATAAAAAAGAAACAACAATGAAAACCAAAAATTCGATTCGTTCGATGGAAAAAGCGGACAAGTTCCGTAACCAGATGATCTACGATCCACGTACCTTTGCGTACAGCAATTTTGCTTTAGTAAAAGTTTTACCGGCAACGGAAAGCAGGTCGGTCTGCCAGGTGTGCTGCCGCATGTAAAATTCTCCCGAAGGAAAATACATGCTGATGCGGCCCAGTGGCTGATCGGGGTAGTTTTTATTTAAATACGAGGCGAGCTGATTACCGGCCTGGTACTTCAAAATATCCAGGTAAAATGAAAGATTCAGGAAAAGCCCAACTACCAGAACAGCAATACCGGCACGGAAATAAGATAACCAGGAGCGATCGTCTTTGATGAACCGGGGCAAGAAAACAAATGAAACCAGTAAAAGTATGGCAGCGGGAATAAATAAATAACTTACCTCCGGCCTGTAGAAAAAAAACAAACTGCCTGTAACTACGATCAGCAGGAGGGCAAGAACAGTTTGGATGATGCTGAATATTTTTTCTCCTTTTTGCAGTAACTGCCAGATGAAATGGGCGCTGAGAATGGCCAGCATCGGGAAAATGATATTGGCATAATGCGGAAGCTGAAAGCCGGAGAAGGAAAACAGCAACAAGGCAAGTAAACTGCCGGAAAGGGTAAACCATTCATTGAATTCACCTGTAACTTTTCGGATCCCGCTCCTGACCCTGGTAAACAGCGCTGTATACAGGATAAGGGACCATGGCAAAAAAGCCCAAAGCAGGGTGTGGAGGAAAAAAAACTTATCTCCTTTCCCGGTGATGGGGCCGGTGTTAAAGAAGCGGCCGAACTGGCTGTCCCACAAAAAGAATTTGATACCGGATACCTGCTGACTTCCCAACACTGTTTTTTCAGGATGGGTATCGAATTGCTTCCAAAGGCAATACAATTCCGGGGAGATGAAAACGGCAACCAGCAACAATGCCAGGATCCATTTCCAGTGGAAAAGTTGTTTCCAGTTGCGGCTGATGATAAGATGCCCGGCCACGGCGCCGCCAACGGGGACCAGGATAAAAATTCCTTTTGTCATCACAGCACAGGCCGCAAAGAAACAAGCGGCCAGCAACTGCCAGCCCCAGGCTTTTTCCAGGGACCGGGAAAAATGATAAACAGCAGCAATGATGAGACCTGTGAGATAAGGCTCGGCCCGCACATCGTTGTCAGAAATAAGAATATGCATTGCAGTGAGCAGGATAAAAACCGACCAGCCGGCAATTGTCTTGTTGTAATATCTTTTTGCAAACAGGTAAGTGTAAAAGGCGCCCATCATCACAAACATGATTCCGGGTAGCTTATAGGCCCAGTCGTGAAAACCGAAGATTTTAAATGACAGGGCCGTAACCCAGAGGGGAAAATGCGGTTTGTCCAGCCAGTCCATGTCGTGGAAATACAGGTTCACATAATCATTCTGCTGTACCATTGTTTTAGCAACAGAGGCATAGATGCCCGCATCAGGATCCATTAGCGGCACCAATAACCCGGTAAAATTGACCAGCACGGCAAGACCAATGAGATAATAAAGTGGTTTATGATTCGATTCCTGTTGCATTATGCAGTTGAGGTTTTCTTTTTCCATTCTACAAATCCCCACCACGCCATCACAAGAAATAAAACATACATCAGGGAGAAAAGCATCAGTTCCTTATAAAAATTCAGTGGTATGGCAACTATGTTGGAAAATATCCAGGCAAGCCAGTTTTCAATTTTTCGTTTGGCCATCCACCACATGGCTGTTACTGCCGATGAAGAAACCAGTGAATCCAGCACGGGGGTATTACTGTCAGTGAATTTTATCAAAACAAAATAAATAGCCATCCAGAAGATCAGGAAGAAACCAATTCCAAACTGCAACTGTGCCCTTGTGCACCAGCTAATGGGATAGGTATAATGGCTTTCATCTTTTTTCTGCACCCAGTTATACCAGCCATATACACTCATGAGGAAATAATAAATATTGAGGGATGCATCTGCATACAATGGCGGGTTCACCATAAAAAAATAAACCCAGGCAGCAAGCAGCACTCCGATGATACCGGTGGGATAAACGAGTACATTATTTTTCCGGGCATACCACACACTGGCTATT
>JANNUI010000319.1:0-3081 GCA_031395125.1 Chitinophagaceae bacterium
CACACGCATTTTATTTATCAAATAACTTTCCCTTAGTCCGCCTAAGGCGGATTTGGGTTCTTAGTGTGCATGTGCTTCCGCCTCAGGCGGATGTTCCCCTTCATAAGCCTGCCCGATAAATACTGCGGTAAGCATAGCGAAGATGAACGCCTGGATGAACGCAACAAGTATTTCAATAAAATATATAAACACGGTAAACGCAATGGAAAAAATGGAAGTACCCCAACCGGCATACACATTTAATCCTGCAAAAATGAAAATGAGTGAAATAAGACAGATAATAATTATATGCCCGGCTACCATATTGGCAAAAAGCCGGATGATCAGGGCCATCGGCTTGATGAACAAACTCAGTACTTCTACCGGCACCAGGATGAACTTAATACCAAGCGGCATACCCGGCGGGTTGAAGATATGGCCCCAGTAATGCTTCCTGGAGCTGGCCAGTATCACAATGAAAGATATAAGACCCAGCACCAGTGTGAAGGCAATATTACCTGTAACATTAGCCGTGCCCGGTATCAATCCGAGAATATTATTGATAAGTATGAAGAAGAAAACAGTTAGCAGGTAAGGCAGGTACTTCTCCCATTTAGCGCCCAGGTTGGGTTTGGCCACTTCATCACGGACAAAAGTGATGATGGGCTCCATGAGGTTTTGCATTCCTTTGGGTGCGGTATTCACACCAATACCTTTTTTATAGCGGTTGGCAATGGTGATCATGATCCATACCAGCAGTACGAGAGCCAGGATCATCTGCACCACATTGCGGGTAAGGGAGACGTCATAGACAGTAACCGATTTGTCAATTTTGCCATCTGTAGTTACGGGAACGATCTTTCCGGGAAACAAACCTTCTTTTTTAATATCAACCCCTTCTTTTTTTAATTCTTCGAGATAGTGAGCTTCCAGCAACCGGTAGCCCTTGTAAGTTTCGTGCCCGTGATGGAATTTGGAAGACATAAAAAAGTCCAGTCCGCGCTGGGGGGAATAAAGTATGACCGGGAGAGGGATACCCACCGGTTTTTTAGTACCGTCCTTTTTTATAATATCGAAAAAATGAAACTCGTGGCCGTCCAGGATGTGGCCGAAAATGACCTCTTCAGCATTAAACTTTTCCTTTTTATGCGTGGAATCCCCCTCACCGCCACCAGCCAGTGCAGGAAGGGAAAAAAAAGGGAGAATTATGCTGAAAGCCGCTACTGTAAAGGATTTGAAACGCCGTACTACCATACCATCCCGAAATTTGGCGCAAAGATAAGGGGGTAGGGGTGAATATGTGCGGTGCATCAAAGGAATTTGGAGATTTTCCTGCCCGCAAAATCAAACCCTGAGTAACAAGGTTCAACTGGGATAATATGCTCTGATTATCAGGATGCTGACACAAGAGAATCAACTGGTCATTGCAGCTGTTTTTCAAACTGCATTGCATGCAGTTTGCTGTAAAAACCGCCCTTTTGCAACAGTTCTTCATGAGTGCCGGATTCCTTCACTTCCCCCTTGTCCAGCACTATGATCCTGCTCGCTTTGCGGATAGTGGAAAGACGATGGGCGATCACCACAGAGGTCCTTCCCTTAATGAGCTTGTCAATGGCATGCTGTATCAGCATTTCACTTTCTGTGTCAACCGAAGAAGTGGCCTCATCCAGGATCAATATGGAGGGGTTGTATAATATGGCCCTGATGAACGAAAGCAATTGCCGCTGCCCCATCGATAATGTAGCGCCCCGCTCCATTACATGATAATCATAACCGCCCGGCAGCCGCATGATGAAATCATGCATATCGATCATCTTAGCGGCTTCCATGACATGTTCCCTTGATATTTCGGGGTTTCGCAGTGTAATATTGTCCATCACCGAACCAGAAAAGAGGAATACATCCTGCAACACTACCCCGATATTTTTCCGCAAATGATCCAGCCGGTAGTCTTCAATATTTACATCATCAATTTTTATTTTGCCTTTCTGGATATGATATAACCGGTTCAGCAAACTGATAATGGTTGTTTTGCCGCTTCCCGTATGCCCTACAATGGCAATCGTCTCCCCCGGATCGGCCTGAAAGGAAACATCCTTTAGCACATAGTTTTCATGGCTGTAAGCAAACCACACATTTTCAAAACCGATCTTCCCTTTTACATGTTCCGGTGCATGGGTGCCGTTATCGTCAGCAAAGTCTTCATTGTCCAGTACTTTAAAAACCCTTTCGCTGGCAATGATCCCCATCTGCAGCACATTGAACTTATCCGCAATCACACGCAGCGGACGGAACAATAAGTTCAGACAAAGGATGAATGAAACAATCGTACCGGCTTCTGCCCTTTGTCCTGCACCGTACCATACGATCAATCCGATGGCTAAGGCCAGCACGATCTCCACCACCGGGAAGAAAACGGAATAGGCGAAAATGGCTTTGATGTTGGCGTTCCGGTGTTCCTTATTGATCCTTTTAAATTTATCAAACTCCCTTTCCTCGGCAGCAAAAGCCTGCACAATAGCCATACCGCTGAGATGCTCCTGCACAAATGCATTGAGTGCCGCCACGGCATTCCGCACTTTAAAGAATGAACGGTTGATACTTTCCTTGAAATAGTAAGTGGCGATAAGAATGATGGGAAACGGGACCAGGGCGATCAGGGTCAGTTGCCAGTCGGCCCAGAACATATAACCCAGCACACAAAAAATGGAAAGCAGGTCAGCAATAATGGGAACGAGACCGTCAGCAAAAATATCATTGATGGATTCAATGTCATTGATCGTCCTGGTGGTGAGGGTGCCGATAGGTGTGCGGTCAAACTGGCTCAGATTAAGCCCCATGACCTTTGAATATGTCTGCACCCGCAGGTCCTTCACTACGGATTGCCCGAGTGTGGCTGTAGTAAAGGAAAAAAGGAAACGCATGGCTGTTTCGATGATGATCAGCCCGATCTGCAGGATGGTGATATTGATAAGCATGGCCACGGCTTCATTGGCGATGTATTTGTTCACCGTAAGCTGGATCAGAAAAGGCCTCACCGGTGTGATAACCGCCAGCAGGATGGCCAGCGCTACCGACAGGTAAAATTTTTTCCTGTATGGC
>JANNUI010000370.1:0-2367 GCA_031395125.1 Chitinophagaceae bacterium
CCGCTTCCTTGCTTGCCTCGGCCTGTTCTGCAGGAGCCTGGAGTACCAGCAACGATGACGCCACAACGGAACGAATGAAGCTCTTTGGTGAAAAAGCCGGGATGGCCTTCCAGATCAAAGATGACCTGTTTGACTATGCCAGTGAAAAGATCGGCAAACCAACCGGCAATGATATCAAAGAAAAGAAACTGACACTGCCGCTTATTTATACGCTGAATCAAACTGATAAAGAAACCCGGAGAAAGATCATTTACATCATCAAAAACAATAACAGGGACCCTGGAAAAGTGAAATGGGTGATCGATAAAGTAACCGAAACAGGAGGCATCATCTATGCCACAGAGAAAATGAATGAATTCAGGAAAGAAGCGTTGGATATCCTTCATGGGTTTCCTGAAAGTCCCGCCAGGAAAGGGCTTGAGGACATGGTGCTATACGTAACCGACCGGAAGTACTAAACGGGATGAATGGAAAAACGATGGAACATATTGACAGCAGATGAAGCGAAAGTAAGTTTACTGCAGCAGGCATTGAAGGTAAACCCGGCTCTTTGCAGGATAATGGTACAGCGGGGAATTGAAACATTTGAAGGGGCCAAAGATTTTTTCCGCCCGCAACTGTCTTCGTTGCACAGCCCCTGGCTGATGAAGGACATGGACAAAGCAGTGGAAAGGGTTATCAGCGCCATTGGTCAAAACGAAAAAATACTGGTCTTTGGCGATTACGATGTGGACGGCACCACAGCCGTGGCCTGTATGTACCAGTTCCTGAAAAAAGTTCATTCTCATCTTGATTTCTATATTCCGCATCGCTACCGGGAAGGATACGGCGTCAGCAAAGCAGGAATAGATTTTGCAAAAGAAAACGGGTTCTCTCTGATCATATCCCTCGATTGTGGCATCAAATCAACCGGACTGATCACCTACGCCGTGGAACTGGGTATCGACTTTATCGTTTGCGACCATCATCTGCCGGATGAGGTGCTGCCGCCTGCCGTGGCCATTCTAAACCCAAAACAAAGAGATTGCCCTTATCCATATAAAGAGCTTTGCGGCTGTGGTGTTGGTTTCAAACTGATAACAGCGCTGGCAGAAAAACTCGGCCTGCCGGATGATACTGCATATGAATACCTCGATTTGCTTGCAACAGCCATCGCTGCCGATATTGTTCCTGTTTCGGATGAAAACAGGATATTAGCATTTCACGGATTGATAAAAGCTAATAAAAACCCCAACCATGGTATCAGTGCACTGGCCAAACTCAGCGGCTTAGTGAAGGAACTGCACATCACCAACCTCGTATTCATGATTGCACCAAGGGTGAATGCAGCCGGAAGAATGGATGATGCCACAAAGGCGGTGAAAATGTTTGTGGCTGAATCAGCTGAAGAAGCCCTGCACTATGCAGAAATGCTACACAGCGATAATACGGAACGGAAAGAGGCCGACAGCAACATCACAGCCGAAGCATTGTTGCTCATCAATGAAAACGAGGAATGGAAAAACAGGAAGTCCACCGTGCTGTTTCAGCCTCACTGGCACAAAGGAGTGGTGGGAATTGTGGCATCCCGGATCATTGAACATTATTACCGGCCCACGGTCGTACTTACCCGATCCGGCGATTACGCAGCAGGCAGTGCACGGAGTGTACCGGGTTTCAATTTGTATGAAGCTATTCATGCCTGCCGGGAACACCTGCTGGGTTATGGCGGTCATTTTGCTGCTGCGGGTATGACATTGGAGCTGGCTCAAGTGGATGCATTCAGGGAAAAGTTTGAAGAAATAGTTGCTGCTACCATTCCTTCCTCATTACTGGTGCCTGAAATAGTGATTGATGCAGCCATTTCACTGAGAGACATACAATCTTCCTTTTATAATATCCTTTGCCAGATGGAACCTTTTGGCCCGGAAAATCTTTGTCCTGTTTTTATTGCCCGAAAAGTTACAGACACCGGTTGGTCAAAGATTGTAAAAGAAGAGCATGTCCGTTTTTCACTGAAACAGGATAATGTTAGTATCACCGGCATCGGGTTTGGCATGGCACATAAGTTTCACCTGCTGCAGCAAAAACAGCCGGTGGATGTAGTTTTTAAAATTGATGAGAACGAATGGAACGGAAATAAAAGTTTACAACTCCGGATGATTGATGTCAGATTAAGTGAAAACTAAAAAATAATTATTTGTAATTCCAGACTGCTTATAAAATTCTATAAGCACTACATTTTATTACTTCCTCAAAAGTCATTCTATTAAACCCCGCGTAAAATGGCTTATCTGTCTTAACCCAAAATCCCGCTTCTCTTATCAGAATCCCTGAAAAGCAGATAAAAAAGCCTGTGAATGAAGATTCAAGCGCCTTCAAAAAATC
>JANNUI010000397.1:0-5489 GCA_031395125.1 Chitinophagaceae bacterium
AGTATCGATCGGAACAGGTGCACAGGCCGGTAATCCCTGGTTGCAGGAACTGCCCGACCCCGTTTCTAAAGCCACCTGGGACAACTATGCGATCATCTCCATTAAGAAAGCAGAGGAACTCGGTATCAAGCTCGATATGGAGTATGAGTACTACCCGGAAAAACCGGTGATAGAACTCACTATCGGCAAAAACAAAGTGGAATTACCTGTACTGGTTTTCCCCGGTATGCATGCTGATACCATTGCTGTGGCGGTGGGTTATGGCAGAAATGAAGCGCAGGGGGTAACGGCGGCAGGAATTGGTAAGAATGTCTATCCTCTTGCCGGGTTCAACGGCATTACTGTTGATTATTATGCAACAGGCGTATCAGCCCTCAATCTAAACAAGAAGTACAAGATCGCACAAACGCAGAAACATAATTCGTACGAGCATCGTAAGGAAGTGGTGAGAGAAACCACACTGGGGGCATTCAAAAAACATCCGAATGTAATTCCGGATAACAGCAAACACCTGCAGGACGCTTTCTACAATAAGGCCGGTGGCAATTTCCGCAGCAATGCGACCCTTTACCCCGATCCCAACAAGAGACAGCATGAGATACACTGGGGCATGAGCGTTGACATGAATGCCTGCAACGGCTGCGGCGCCTGTGTGGTGGCCTGCCATGCAGAAAACAATGTTCCTGTTGTTGGTAAAAGAGAAGTGCTCCGTTATCATGATATGCACTGGCTGCGGATTGACCGCTACTTCGTGTCAGACGAAAAGAACCCCGATGACCTGAAAGCCGTGGTGTTCCAGCCGATGATGTGCCAGCATTGCGACAATGCGCCCTGTGAGAATGTGTGCCCCGTAGCGGCTACCAACCACAGCCAGGAAGGGATCAACCAGATGGCTTATAACCGTTGTATCGGCACCAGGTATTGCGCTCAAAACTGTCCCTATAAAGTTCGCCGGTTTAACTGGTCCGATTACACGGGGGCAGACAGTTTCCCGGACAACCAGGATCAGAGCCTTGTAGGAAAACTGGATAATGTGGTACATCAAATGAATGACGATCTTACCCGGATGGTGTTGAATCCTGACGTAACCGTTCGCAGCCGCGGTGTGATGGAGAAATGTTCTTTCTGTGTACAGAAAATACAGTCCGGCAAACTAGATGCTAAAAAAGAAAACAGGATGCTGAAAGACGGGGATGTAAAAACCGCCTGCCAGACCGCCTGCCCGACGGAAGCGATCGTGTTTGGCAATGCAGTGGATAAAACAAGCGCCGTTGCCAAAATAAGAGTAGAGAACAAGCAGCGCAGTTTCCAGGTGCTGGGGCAATTGCATGTGCTGCCCAATGTGACCTATATGGCCAAGATCAGGAATACGGATGAAGAGGACCATTACTGGGGCGGAGAGCATGCTGCAGAAGAAAATAAAGAGGCGGGTAAAGGTGAGCATGTGCCGGCTGCCACTAAACCGGAAGAAACTCATTAGGAATAAGGAATAAGAAATAAGAAATGAGGAATGAGAAAGTTGAAAAACAAAATAAAAAGCTAATAGCTCAGGGCTAATGGCTAAAAGCTAAACTAACTATGGCATTACTCAGATACGAATCACAGGTAAGACCGCCGCTGGTGGAGGGCGATAAAGATTACCACCAGATAACCGAAGATATTTGCCGCCCGGTGGAGGCCAAGCCTACCAGGGCATGGTGGATAGGCTTTCTTATTTCAGTGCTGGTGCTTGCATTTGGTATCCTCTCTGTTACCATGGAGGTTATTTACGGTACCGGCCAGTGGAACCTGAACAAAACAGTAGGCTGGGGCTGGGATATCACCAACTTCGTATGGTGGATCGGTATCGGTCACGCCGGTACATTGATCTCAGCGATCCTCTTATTATTCCGCCAGGGATGGAGAACGGGTGTGAACCGTGCCGCCGAAGCCATGACCATCTTTGCGGTGATGTGTGCCGGCCAGTTCCCGATCTGGCACATGGGACGTGTCTGGAATGCATTCTTTGTACTTCCTTATCCCAATACCAGGGGGCCATTGTGGGTGAACTTTAACTCACCGCTTCTCTGGGACGTATTTGCGATCTCCACCTATTTCACCGTATCATTATTATTCTGGTACTCCGGTCTGCTGCCCGACCTGGCCACCTTGCGGGACAGGGCCAGGAAGAAATGGAGAAAAATGTTTTACGGAGTGGCCGCTTTTGGCTGGACAGGCAGCACCAAACACTGGCAGCGTCATGAAGCGCTTTCATTGGTGCTGGCGGGTTTAAGTACGCCACTGGTATTGTCCGTGCATACGATCGTATCCTTCGACTTCGCCACCTCCGTTGTTCCCGGATGGCATACCACCATCTTCCCGCCCTACTTTGTTGCGGGTGCTATTTTCTCCGGCTTTGCCATGGTGCAAACCCTGCTGGTGGTGACGAGAAAGGTACTGGGCCTGGAAGATTATATTACCATTGAACATATAGATGTGATGAACAAGGTAATTGTACTGACGGGATCTATCGTTGGCATTGCTTACCTCACCGAATTGTTCATGGCCTGGTATTCTGCAGCGGAATATGAGCATTTCGCCTTCTTTGAAAACCGGCTGAACCTGAACAGTCCTTACGGATGGAGCTACTGGATCATGATGGGCTGTAATGTACTATCGCCGCAGATTTTCTGGTTCCGGAAAATGAGGAGGAGCCTGGTACTTACGTTCTTCATGTCCATATTGATCAATATCGGTATGTGGTTCGAACGGTTTGTGATCATCGTTACTTCTGTGTACCGGGATTACCTGCCCAGCGCCTGGAGTACATATTACAGTCCCACCATCTGGGAGGTGGGCTTTTACATGGGAACATTCGGGTTGTTCTTCACCTGTTATTTCCTGTTTGTCAAGTTCTTCCCGGTTATTGCTTTAGCCGAGATCAAACATATTTTAAAGAGAAGCGGAGAAAATTACAAAGAGAGAATGAGCGGTATTGAAAAAGATGATTTGAACAAGTTTAAAGATGAGCATGGGCATGACCATGGAGCGTAATGCCCCCTGTCCCCGCCAGCTGGCGGGGAACTTAGGTTGATAAG
This sequence comes from Chitinophagaceae bacterium, assembly GCA_031395125.1. Taxonomy (GTDB): domain Bacteria; phylum Bacteroidota; class Bacteroidia; order Chitinophagales; family Chitinophagaceae; genus JJ008. The sequence goes on from JANNUI010000397.1 coordinate 3,078, forward strand.
GTTTTAACCGGCTTGAAAGCTGAGATTGATATAAAGAGTATTTTTTTAATCACCTCCGGGTTTTGTAGTGAAACATCAAAATTCGGAGTCTAAAAGTCCCTTTAGGGATTTAGGGTATGAGTGTAAAAAAATTTGTAACGGGCAATTTTCACGACGAAGCCGTGCTTTTTCCTGCGGTAAAGAAAGTGCGCCGGGCGGGGTATAAGATCCATGATATCTTTACCCCATTCCCCATTCACGGACTGGATAAGGCAATGGGTCTGCGGGATACCAGCCTGCATACGGCAGGCTTCATCTATGCCATCACCGGCACTGCCACCGCGGTAGGATTTATTACCTGGGCGCTGACGGTGGACTGGAAACTGAACTTCGGCGGTAAGCCCTTCTTCTCATTACCGGCATGGATCCCCATTACGTTTGAGCTGACGGTGCTGTTTTCTGCAGTGGGAATGGTGCTTACATTCTGTTATCTATGCCAGTTAGCCCCGTTTGTAAAGAAAGATCATTTCAATCTCCGGTCCACCGACGACACATTTGTAATGGCGCTGGAGTGTACCGAAAAGACAAATGAAACAGAAGCCATGAATTTTTTATCGGATATGGGCGCAGCGGAAGTGCAGGTGCAGTATAAGGAAACAGGCTGGTGGCTGGGCCGCTATGACAAGAATACGATGCGTTTTACAAAAAAGGAAGAAGCAGTTCATTAACCTCACCTGAATCCTCTCCTTGAGGAGAGGACTTCCGGAGAGTCTGTGAGTTTGTAAAGCGTAATCTGATTTGAGATTTAAATAAAGAATGATGAAAAAAATCGGGATAATAGCAGGAGGGCTGGCCATGGTGCTGCTGGCGGTAAGCTGCAATAAAGTAAGACGCAGTCCTGGCCGTGTCTATATGCCGGATATGGCTTACAGCAGGGCTTACGAGACCTATACTTCTTTGGAAGGGCTGAAGCAGAAAGGAGCTAATTACACCGCGATGCCTGTAGCGGGAACTATGGCCCGTGGCGATATGGCCTGGCAATATCCCTATGCAAATGATTCAGCAGGATATGCGAATTCAAAAAATGTGCTGAACCCGATGCCGAAACTGGATGCCAAACAATACATGGAAGCAGCCCGGCTCTTCCTGGTGAACTGCGGTATCTGCCATGGTGAAAAGTTGGATGGTAACGGACCATTATTTAAAGGTGGGGAAGGACCTTTCCCGAATAAACCGGCCACATTGGTGGGGGATGCAAAATATACAGCAATGGCTGAGGGTACGATGTTCCATTCCATCACCTATGGGTTTAATTCGATGGGCAGCTATGCTTCCCAGCTTTCAACCGCACAGCGCTGGATGGTGATACATTATATAAAAGAAAAGCAAGCGGCAGGCGGGAGCGGAGTGGCAACAACGGCTCCGGTGGCTGACAGTACAGCCAAAGCGCCGAAGTAATATTTTTTGAAGACATTATAAAAGGACACTGATGACAATTAGGGAAAAATTTACGGTACCAAAGAAGTATAATACTATCGCCATGGTGCTGATGGCGCTGGGTGTGCTGGCCATTATCGGGTTGTATGTGACCACACATGGCGGCGGCGGTACAGCAGCAGAAAAACAGCTGAAGGATGCCCGCTTCTGGGCAAGCCTTCTGCAAAACAGCGTCTTCTTCCTTCTGGTAGTGAATGCTTCGATGTTCTTCATCTGCGCTACTACACTGGCATGGGGCGGCTGGCAGATGTCATTCCGCCGGGTGCCTGAGGCCATCTCTGCGCTGGTGCCCGTTATCGGCCTGATCACATTGGCTATTTTGCTGTCCATTGCATTCGGAAGTAACCACACTATTTATCACTGGACAGATACCGAGCATGTAAAGCATGATACTATACTGAATTTCAAAAAGGGATTCCTGAATAAAGGATTTTTTGCGGCGGTTTCAGTACTGACCGTTGCACTCTGGTCATTCCTGGGCTGGAAGATGAGGCGGCTTTCCCGCAGCCTTGACGAAAAACCACTGCAGTCAATGGAAGAGGGCAAAAAATATGTGTGGAAGAACACGGTCTGGGCTGCCTTGTTCCTTGTGGTGTTTGCACTTACAGTGATGTCCTCCATTCCGTGGTTATGGCTGATGAGCATTGATGCACACTGGTACAGCACCATGTACAGCTGGTACACTTTTGCCAGCACCTGGGTTTCGGGTGTTGCCCTTATCGCATTGTTCGTGGTGTACCTGAAAAACAATAATTACCTGGAGCTGACCAACGAGGAACACCTGCATGATCTCGGTAAGTTCATGTTCGCTTTCTCTGTATTCTGGACCTACCTGTGGTTCTCCCAGTTCATGTTGATTTGGTATGCCAACATACCGGAGGAAACCACCTATTTCGCTCCAAGGGCACAAGGTATTTACCAGGGAATTTTCTGGAT
>JANNUI010000424.1:0-1623 GCA_031395125.1 Chitinophagaceae bacterium
TCTTTTGTATCATTTATAAGCAACCGGTTCACTGGCAGGCAGTGTTTTTATTTCCCGCCGGCATTCTGCTGGTCGTTGCGGCTGGTTTTGGAGCAGGTACTTTTCTGGCAGCGCTTAGTGTAAAATACCGTGACTTCCGATATACCATCCCCTTCCTGCTTCAGTTTATTTTTTTTGCCACACAGGTAATTTATCCATTGAAGCATGTGCAGCAAAGCCAGCTGAAGTACCTGCTTGCCCTTAACCCGGCAAATGCGGCGATCGAATTATTCAGGGCCCCGCTGAATGGCAACAGTATTAATGCCACTGTTGTATTGACAGGAACAGCAACTGCTCTTCTTTTGCTGGCAGCAGGGGTCTATTATTTCAAAAAAACAGAGATTTATTTCGCCGATCTAACCTGATGCAACCCGCCATCGAAATACGAAATCTTGGCAAACAGTATAAACTGGCCGCCAGTGAACCTTATCTCGCATTGCGGGATGTGCTTACAAACAGCGTAAAGAATGTATTCAGCGGGGACAGGGCAGAAAAAGAAAAGTTCTGGGCGCTGAAAGATATTAACCTCGACATCATGCCCGGTGAGAGGATCGGTATCATCGGAAGGAACGGGGCCGGCAAAAGCACCCTGCTGAAGATCATCAGCCGCATCACCCCCCCTACCACAGGAGAAGCCACTATCCGTGGCCGGGTAGGCAGCCTGCTGGAAGTTGGTACAGGTTTCCACCCTGAACTCAGCGGCCGGGAGAATATTTATCTCAATGGATCTATCCTCGGTCTGAAAAAGGACGAGATCGATCAGCAACTGGATGCCATTATTGATTTTAGCGGAGTGGAAAAATTCATAGACACCCCGCTGAAAAATTACAGTACCGGCATGCAGATGCGGCTGGCATTTTCTGTAGCGGCCCACCTGGAATCAGAAATATTGCTGATTGACGAAGTACTGGCCGTGGGAGATATGGAATTTCAGAAAAAATGCATTGGTAAAATGGAAGAAATAAGTAAGAGTGAAGGAAGAACGATTTTATTTGTAAGCCATAACCTCACCGCGGTAAGTACATTGACTGATAAAACCATTTTACTTGAAAATGGTAAGGTACTGCTGTTTGATACCACCGCTAAAGCGCTTTCTTTTTACACCCAATCAGCCCAGTCAGGAACGGTATTTACGGCAGCACCCGCTACCGGCAAACCCGGTATTACAAGAATTGAGCTGCAAACATCCGAAGAAGGATCTATGCAGGCATATGGCAAACCCATGTCTGTTGATTTTGAAATAAACATGCCGGAAGAAAATATAAGCCATATGGCGCTAGCCTTCCAGGTGATAAACCAGCTAAACGAACAGCCGGTGCTTCACAACTGGATCTTTGATGCCGATACTCCTGTTATGAGAAAGAAGGGTGTCAACAAGATCCGGTTTACCTTCCCGGATATCAGACTGTACAGGGGTAACTACTTCCTGAAGGTGCATTTGGCAGAGTCCAGAAGAAAAGAAAAATTTCAGCAGGTAGAGGATTGTTACTTCCAGGTTGAAATGCTGGGTATAAAGGAACCTGAGTGGGGCTGGTATGATAATATGTGTCTTTATCTTGAAGAGGGGAAATGGGACATTAACGA
>JANNUI010000466.1:0-3176 GCA_031395125.1 Chitinophagaceae bacterium
GGTCGAGGCATCGGCGCGCAGATCGCACGGACTCTTGCCGCCGAAGGTGCGACCATCGCGGTCAGCGCTCGCACCGAGGCCGAGGTCAAGGCGGTGGCCGCTGAGATCGTGGCGGCGGGTGGTCGCGCGCAGTACTTCATCGCCGATCTGTCCAACACGGACCAGACGCTTGCCCTGGTGCCGGCGTCCGCGGGGACAGCCTTCAGTATATCGCTGCGGTTATTATTTATTACTGGTACATCTTGTTTTGTATCTCACTCAACCTATTACTGAACTCAACGGCCTTTGCCGGATCAGTCATGGATTTTGAATAGGCGGTGGAGGCTTTGAGCACAGCCGTATATAACTTTGTCAGCTCCAGGTAATGGCCATTGTAGGAAGGGTCTTCTTTTTGTTTTTTCTCGTCCGCATTTCGGGCATCTGTCACTTTCTGCATGGCATCCAGGATGGAGGCCTCATCTTTCAGGTTGGCCGTGTCAATGGCAGGCACCATTCCATCATCGTTATTTTCTTTTACGGTGGTTTCCGTTTTTGAATCTTTGGCGTCGCCTTCTTTTTTGTCCTTGCCCCCGCAGGATAAAATAAACAAAGAAAAAGACAGCAGCATGGCCGAAAAAATCAGTTTAAATTTCATAATTATTATTTGGTGATTGATGAAAGAAAAAATGACGCTGGTAAATTTAATCTATTTCTTCCAGAACATCGCAATCCTCCGGCTGATATTTTCACGCAGATTGATGTAATAGAGATTCATGTCGGCAATATGATAATTGCGGGTAAAGTAGAGGAAGCTCCAGGGGAACCGTGGTTTCTTAACGTACAAAAACCCATTGCTGATCTGTGCATCGGTCGTTGCATTATACAGCTTATTAAATCTCCCCAGCACACTTCCTTTATTCAGTTCCCTGGGAGCATATTCATTACCTGTGGTCCATGTCAGCGGGTTGGTTACGAAAGAGTTACCATTTTCATTTTTCAGATAAGAAGGAACAAAATTTCTTCTTAACGTACGCCAGCTGCACAGGCACCCCGTTTGCAGCGAATCCTCACACATTTTCAAAGAAGTGAAATAATCTTTAGGCACCGGCCAGCCAATAATATAAGCGGCCACTAATTTGTTTTTTAGCAGTTTGTCTTCAAAGTAATCCTTCAATAGCCTTTCTGCCAGCAAACTTCCCTGGCTGTGTGAGGCAATGATGACAGGCTTTCCGTTATTCCAGTTCTTTAAATAAAATTCAAACGAGGATTTGATGTCTTCGTACGCAATGTCAAATGCAATAGCTGCAGTTTTTTTATCCTTTTTAAAGAAATTAAAGATATGCGCCTGCCGGTACCTGGGGGCAAACACCCGGCACTGCCCGTTGAACACACTGGCCTGGTACAGGATGCTGGAGTAATCTGTTTTTGCATTGATAAAATCGTCATCAATAGAGGCATTGGCAATATGCCTGTGTTTGATTTTTGTAAATGTGGTGGGATGAAGAAAAAATACATCTACTGATGAATCTCTCTCCCAGATATGCATCGGGTCGCTTTTTAAAGGAGAAGGAACGCTGTCAGCAGGATCCCATTTCCAGGGATGGGCAGCCCAATAATTCAGGTCGTTGTAATGGGGCCTGCCATCCTCACTTTTGAACTGGTAATTGCTTTTAAAAGCATGGTATTTGTCTGTGCAGGAATAAAGAGCCGGTAATAATATTAGTAGTAGGTAAAGAGTCCGGTGCATGCACAAAGTAACCTAAAAGCCCGCAATTAGGGATTCGGCTGAAATTATTTTTACAATCTATCAACTAACCTAAATGAATGAAAAATAGTTATTTAACCCCTAGTATTTCAGGTCAAGGGGATAATTATGAAAATATTTAGTACTTTGTTTTGCATAGTACCAAACATCACCCTATCTTTGTGTCGCTCCTCTCCCTATAGGGGTAAAAAAATACATGAGTTTTAAATGCTCCCATTTAGGGAATGGGGGCAAAAAGACAGGATATGAATATTGAAAACACACAGAGCCAGATGCGAAAGGGGATACTGGAATTCTGCATTCTCTCTATCATACGCCGGGGTGAAGCCTACCCCAGTGATATAGTGGAAGAGATGCGGGCTGCTAATCTCCAGATCCTGGAAGGCACCCTGTATCCCTTGCTTACCCGGTTAAAAAATGCAGAGATGCTAACCTACCGCTGGGTGGAGAGCAATTCAGGGCCACCGAGAAAATATTTTTCGCTGACAGAGAAAGGCCAAACCTTTTACAAAGAGCTGGAGCAAACCTGGAATGAACTTTCGAACGGGGTCAATGCACTGGCAAATAAAAAATCAGACGAACCGCTAACCAACCAATAAATCAACTTGTCCGGCTTATCCCAACGTATTCGGGAGTAGGCGGATGATACTTCAACCAAAAGTTTTTAATATGAAAAAGATCATTAACATAAACCTGAGCGGCCGGGTGATACCGATCGAAGATTCGGCTTATGAAAAGCTGCAGGCCTACTTTGAAAGTCTGCGCCGCTATTTTGCCAATGAAGAAGGCCGGGATGAGATCATCAACGACATTGAAAGCCGCATTGCGGAGCTGATGAATGAAAATGTACGCAAAGGGGCTGATGCCGTTACAGATGCTGATGTAGAAGAGATCATCAGTTCCATGGGAAGGGTGGAGGATTTTGAAGCTGCTGATACCGAAGCGAGGGAACCATCACAGCCAAATAACCAGTCTGCGGGAAGCAGCAGTACATATACTGAGAAAAAAAGAAGGGGCAGGCTGTACCGGGATACCAACGATAAATTCATTGGTGGTGTATGCAGTGGTATTGCCGCATATATGAACGTGGACCCCGCCATTGTACGTATTCTTTTTGCCATCATCAGCTTTGGCGGATTTGGTTTTGGTTTCCTGGCTTATATTATTCTTTGGATCATTCTTCCGCCGAAAGACCTTGAAGGTTTTGTCGGAAAGAGGCTTTACCGCAACCCGGATGATAAAGTGATTGGCGGTGTGGCCGGTGGGTTGGGAGCTTATTTTGGAAGAAGCGCCAAAACGATCCGCCTGATCTTCGCCGCGCCCCTGATACTCAGCATCCTTATCCGCATAATAGACAGGATGACCTGGGATAATGGTTTTGACATGGCCCTCAATATTGGCTTTGGTTCATTAACCGGTACTTTCATTCTGG
>JANNUI010000524.1:0-6981 GCA_031395125.1 Chitinophagaceae bacterium
ACAGATATGATGCGACGGTTCAGGGCCCCGTCATTCGTTAGCAGGAGAAATCTTCCGTCTGCTTCAGTAATAAAGTTGTAGTTGTACTTGTCTGCCTCCTGTATGATAGGTTTAAACTTTTTATCTCCCGATCTGCTGTCATAATACCACAGTGCATTTCCATCCTTTCCTTTCCCCCGGTCGCTGATAACCAGGAACACATACCTCTCTGTTTCGTCCGTAAACACCGTGTGAAAACGCTGGGGGTTGGCGGGATCTTCGTACACCAGCTGATCATTTTCCTGTTGCGTACCCGCTTTATGATAATACACCTTGTGGTTTTCGTTTTTCGTGGAGAGTTCCTTTCCTTTTTCCGGTGCAGGGTAACGGCTGTAAAAGAACCCATCACCCTGCCAGGCGGCTCCGGATACCTTCACCCATACAAGTGAATCAGGCAGATATTCCAGTGTTTTCATGTCCATTACATAAAAAGTACGCCAGTCGCTGCCACCCTTAGTTTTTCCAACTACCCCGTATTGACCGTTTTTTGAAAGGGAAAATGTACCAAGACCCGTTGTGCCGTCTGCGGAAAACTTGTTGGGATCCAGTACTATTTCCGGCTTGCCGGAAAGGCCTTTCTGCCTGTACATCACACTTTGATTCTGCAAGCCGTCATTTTTTGAAAAATAATAGTACTCGTTTTTCTTTGAAGGCGATGAATACCTGGGATAGTTGTTGATTTCTTCAAGTCGTTTCAGCCAATCTGCCCGGTAGGGTATCTTATCAAGGTAATCAAATGTAACTTTGTTTTGCTCTGCCACCCACTGTTTGGTTTCTTCACTCCGGTCATCCTCCAGCCACCGGTAAGGATCGGCAAGTTTGGTACCGTGATAGTCATCAATGGTCTCCCCTTTTTTGGTTTGCGGGTAGGCTAATTGTGCCGAACCCCAAAGCGGCATCGACCATAAGAGCAGAAAGAAAAGCTTTCTCATAATAACATATTTTGTATGCTTAAAGTTAACCGATAGTTCCATACAAAAATGTCCGCCATTACAAAAGGCTGCCAGCAGGGATAAAACATTTTTCCGGATTATTTTATAACAGACGGAGCGCCATGTAGCAGCCAGGTCGCAAATATTTCGGAAAGTTTCCATTGTTTCCCGGCATACAAACTGGGTTTCGCCAGTACAGAATCCAGGAAATCCTTCAAATAGCCGGCCTGGCAAGCCTTCATCACCTGCAAAATAGGCTGGCTTTTAAATTCACCGGAAATAATGGGTTTATCCATGGAAGGATCAAGTACCATTTCATAAACTGAATTTGAAGCACAACATACTGCCATCATTACTGGAGGCATAGACCGTTGTGCGGGTATACCTGTTAAGGAAGAATCAAAAAGCTGCAGCATATATTTGCAAGGCATCTAAACCGCCCTGAATGTGTTTTAAATACACATTCGATACAATCCCTTATTTTTGATACCTGAAATCATAACATGGCAAAGAAAGTTTCCCGGATAGGCGTTCTTACTTCAGGTGGCGATTCTCCCGGTATGAATGCGGCCATCCGTGCCGTTGTTCGCACCGGGCTCTATCACAACCTGGAGATGGTTGGCATCATGCGGGGTTTCCAGGGCATGATAGAAGATGACATTTACCGGATGGAATCCAGGTCGGTGGCCAATATCATCCAGCGGGGCGGCACCATACTCAAAACAGCCCGATGCAAGGAATTCTTTGACTACGAAGGAAGGGCCAAAGCATATGAGAATCTGAAACGAAGGGGTATTGACGGGCTGGTCATCATTGGCGGAGATGGCTCATTCCGGGGCGCGGTGAAGTTCAGTGAAGAATTCGACATTCCCTGTATCGGGCTGGCAGGAACTATTGATAAAGACATCATCGGTACCGACTTCACCATTGGGTTTGACACCGCTGTTAACACTGCCGTAGAGGCCATTGACAAGATACGGGATACCATGGATGCGCATGACCGGATCTTTATTATAGAAGTGATGGGAAGGGATGCGGGGTTTATTGCCCTGCACAGCGGTATTGCCACAGGGGCTGAAAACATCCTGATCCCCGAACGCAAAACCAATATGGATGACATCATCGATTCCCTGCTGGAAAAAGAACGCCGGAAAAAATTAGTGAACCTGATCGTGGTGGCGGAAGGAGATGATTTTGGCGGTGCTAATAAAGTGCAGTCCGTTCTGAAAGAAAAACTACCCAACGCAGAGATCAGGGTTTGCATTCTCGGGCATATCCAGCGGGGTGGATCGCCCAGTTGCCTCGACCGGTTGATCGCCAGCCGTATGGGCTATCATGGCGTGGAATGTTTGCTGGAGGGGCGTTACAATGTCTTTGTCGGTATCACCAACAACAAAATGCATTATATCCCGCTGGCAGATGCGGTAAAGAACAAAGGAAAGATCAGTGAGGAGTGGTTGAAAATTGTAAAAATCCTGGCAAGCTGATTAAATGCTGTTTTGCCAATACAGCCGGTTTCACTTATACCGGCAACAAGCTACGTTATCATGAGCAAGAATATCGAAAAATACCTGCACAAAGATTTTGATAAGGAGGCAGGCCGCCAGCATGCTTACAAGCGGACCAAGATAGTGGCCACCGTAGGCCCTGCCTGCGACTCCTATGAACAGTTGCTTGAATTGGTAAAAGCCGGGGTCAATGTTTTCCGGCTGAATTTTTCGCATGGCACTTACGAGGATAAAGCCAGGACCATAGAACATATCAGTCTTATCAATAAAAAAGAGCCCTATAATATCGCAGTACTGGCCGATTTGCAAGGGCCCAAGCTCCGCATTGGCGAAATAGAAGGCGGTTCCTTAGAAATAAAAGAAGGTGATATCCTAACATTCACCAACGAAAAGGTGGTGGGTACCATGGATAAGATCTATGTGTCGTACCCGAATTTTCACAACGATGTACAGGTCGGTGAAAAGATATTGATCGATGACGGTAAGCTGGAAGTGGTGGTGACAGAAATTACAAAGAATGACGAGGTGAAAGTGGAAGTGACACTTGGTGGAACACTTTTACCTAAAAAGGGGGTGAACCTCCCTGATACCAATATATCGCTCCCCTCACTTACGGAGAAAGACCTGGCAGATCTTGACTTTATGATAAAGCACCAGGTGGATTGGGTGGCCCTGTCTTTTGTCAGAAGAACAGATGATATCACGGAGCTTAAACAAAAACTGAAAGACGCCGGCAGCAAGGCCAAAGTGATCGCCAAGATAGAAATGCCGGAAGCATTAAGAAATCTCCGTGACATCATTATCGAAAGCGACGGCGTAATGATCGCCAGAGGTGACCTCGGAGTTGAACTCCCGATCGAAGAGATACCCCTGATCCAAAAAGACATCATTAAAAAATGCCTGCACCGGGCCAAGCCCGTGATCGTGGCCACGCAGATGATGGAAAGTATGATTGACCGCACCAAGCCGAACCGCAGTGAGATCACTGATGTGGCCAACGCGGTACTGGAGGGCGCCGACGCCGTCATGCTGAGCGGCGAAACCGCCACCGGGAAATACCCAAGGCTGGTGGTGGAGACCATGACAAAGATCATCCAGGAAGTAGAAACAAAGGCATATGATTACAACCGGCATGAAATGCTGAAGCCACAACCAAAATCACCCTCTTTTCTGAGTGATGCGATTTGCTACAATGCGTGCAAACTGGCGGAAGATGTGGAAGCCAATGCCATTATCGGGATGACACAAAGCGGCTATACCGGCTTTATGCTGAGCAGTTACCGGCCCAAATCATTGCTCTATATCTTCACCAAAGAAAGATCACTGGTGAACCAGCTCAGCCTCAGTTGGGGTGTAAGGGCTTTTTTTTACACTGAAGAAGAAAGCCTTGATGATATCTTCTTTGACCAGATCGAGATATTGAAACAAAGAGGATTTGCTAAAACCGGCGATGTGCTGGTAAGCACAGGAAGTACACCGGTACACCTGCACCTGTCCACCAATGTCATCAAGATCGTAAAAGTAGGAGACTGATCATTTCTTCAGCAACAGGATATACTTCACCATGGCTTCGGCATCCTCCCGGGAAAGATTTGGGTGGGCTGTCATAAATACCTGGCCCCAAATTCCATTGCCGCCGGATATTACTTTCCCAGCCAGGTGTGTTATGATCGTATCAGGCATGCCTGCATATTTATTGGCTATTTCCCTGTAAGACGGTCCGGTAACCGTTTGATCAATGGCATGACAGGTCAGGCATTTGTTACCCGCCACCAGTGCAAGCCCTTTCTGGTATGTTTCCGTTTTCGTAAAATCCTCTTTTGCAGGAACGGTTTTTTCTTTCTCACCGTCACCGCTACCGCAGGAGAGGATCAATACTGCCTGCACGGCTGTTATAAAAAACAGTTTCAATCGCATATTACTAACTGGTTTATTATTTTAATCGGCTGTCCGGATATATGAACCTGATAAATAGTTTAAGTGTTCGTAGTGTCCTTTGTGATTCTTAGTGTCCTTTGTGATCCCTGTTTTCCGAAATTCTGGCATTTTTTAGGAGCACAACGGACACAAAGGTTACACAAAGTTCACAAAGAGTTGTACGGTTCAAACAAGGGGACAGTCATTTTATTTTATGATCACTTCATCAATGAACAGGTGAGACGGGTTGCCCGCACTCTCATGCCAGGCCGGAAGTATACCACCGCTCACTGCCCTTACCCGGACAAACCTTGTTTTTGCTTTCACACTCACTCCCATTTCCTTTATTTCTGCCGGGCCTTCTTCAGTAGGAACCGTATTGATAATTCTCCCCAGTTCGGTAAACTTCTTACCATCATCACTTATTTCCACTATTATTTCTTTAGGGTAGATGATCCAGGGGCTGACATCCTGCAACACATGTAACCCGATATGGCTGATGTTGCGGGCAGTTTTCAAATCAATGACCGCTTCAAAATCGCTGTTGTAATAGCTATGCCACTCCCCCGTGCGCCAGTTAGTGGTGCCGGTTAAGCCGTCGATCAGTGCATCCGGGCCGCCGGCCGTGTACATCGGGTGCACTTTTGAGAATATTTTTATGATCCGGTCATCCGGCCTTTTAAAGAACTGCTGAGATACCATTTTACTCTGCACCTGTCCTTTTACCGCATAGGCATCCACCTGGGTATTTGCAGAAATGGAAAAAGGCTGTTTATAAGGCACAAACACTGACCGGATACCGGGCCGCATGATCCGATAGTAAATAGCAGCGCCCGGTTCGATCGATCTCAGCTTTACAGGTACCTGTCCTTTGAATTTATTCGAAGGCATATCAAAATAAGGAACAGGAGTGATCTTATTTTCTGTAATTGCTGAAGGAGGAATAGCCGACTGGCGCTGGCCCCTGGTTTTATTGGCAGTGTTCCCAAGCCGGAAATGTAGCCGGCCGCCCTCCATAATGGAAGCATGCTCCAGGTAAGTTTTAGGGTGATCGTTGCCGTTCAGGCTGACTGACTGCACATAAAAATCTTTTGCGGTCTTTTTTTCAGCAGTGATAGTGAATGAATTCCCATTTTCGAGTTGGATGTTCACTTCATCAAAGATCGGCGTAGCAAGAACATAGTTTCCATCGCCGGGACAAACAGGATAAAAACCCATGGCGCTCAATACATACCAGGCACTCATTTGGCCACAATCCTCGTTCCCGATCAATCCGCCTGGGGTATTGGTATAAAATTCTGTACAAATTTTATGCACCAGTTCCTCTGTCCGCCAGGGCATACCTGCATAGTTAAACAGATATGCCATATGATGACTGGGCTCATTACCCTGTGCGTACTGGCCGATCAGACCGGTAACATCTGCCTGGTCACGGCCGGTAAGTTTGGAGGTGGTGGTAAATAACTGGTTCAGTTTAGCTGCAAATCTTACTTTCCCTCCCATCAGGCTGATCAGACCTTCCAGGTCCTGCGGCGCTGTAAAACTGTAGTGCCAGCTGTTGCCTTCCGTATAAAAATTATTCACTTCCCTTGCATCAAAAGGTGAATACCACATTGACTGTACTTTGCCCCGCATATGCTGCGTGAGCGGGTCGTAAAGGTTTTTATAGAACTGTGCCCTCTCGATATATTTTTTGTACACTTCAGTATCCCCAGTCCACTTTGCAAATTGCGCAATACACCAGTCGTCATAGGCATACTCCAGTGTTTTGGAAACACTTTCATGTTCCTTTTCGTTGGATAAAAAACCATTCTCCGTGTAATAGCCTGATCCAAACCTGTCCGATTCGGCATATTGGCGCATGGCTTCCAGCGCCAGTTTTGTGTCAAAACCCCTTATCCCTTTTTGATATGCATCCACTATCACCGGCACTGAGTGATACCCTATCATGCAGAAAGTTTCATTACCGCTCAGTTCCCATACCGGCAGCATGCCCCCATATTTATGCTGCATTAAAAAAGTATTGATCCAGTGTTTGGTTCTTTCCTGGTCAATGATCGTCATCAACGGGTGAAAGGCACGGTAGGTATCCCACAGGGAGAAAACGGTGTAGTTGGTAAATCCCTCTGCTTTGTGGACCTTCAGATCTGTACCGCGGTACCGGCCATCCACATCGGTATAAATATTCGGGCTGAGCATCGTGTGATAAAGTGCGGAGTAAAAAATGGTTTGCTGGTCCTTTGTCCCTCCTTTTACACCGATCTTACCCAGCTCCGTATTCCACGCAGCCGTTGCATTGTCTCTTAGTTTATTGAAATCCCAATTCGGTATTTCTGCATCCAGGTTCAGTTTGGCCCCTTCCATACTTACACCGGATATACCTACTTTGGCCCTGACCAATTTATCATCACCAGGGTCAAAAGAGAAAAATGCCTTCAGGTCTTTACCGGTTGCACTGTTCATTCCTTTTCGGTCCAGTGCATCTGCACCGTGAATCAGAAATTCTTTTATTGGTTTCTCAAACCTTATATAGAAGTATACGGTCTGGTCCTTCGCCCATGATTTGCTGCGGCGGTAACCTTTTA
>JANNUI010000529.1:0-12240 GCA_031395125.1 Chitinophagaceae bacterium
GCACCATAAAAAGACAGAAAAGAAGGAACCCGTACTTTAAATAATCCGTTCTTTAAGAGGATGACCCCTGTTTCGTTTGCAACGAGCGGGGGTTTTTCTTTTTGTACCGTGTACTTCGGTAGTGTCCTAATTTGAATTTGATAATAATGTTTTCCCGCAGATTCCGCTGATTTTCTCGCTGATTGCGCAGATTAATTCCAAATCATCTGCGAAATCTGCGTGTATTTGATCCCTGTGATCCGCGGGAAACAAATTATGAGACTACTTGTACTTCGTAGTCCTGCTGAAGTCAGGATGTAGTAGTATCTTCGCCGCTCACTACTGTTGTAAAACAGCTCCGCAGGAGCCCCTTCGGGGCAAACTACACATATGAAAAATAAGCCAGCCAGCAACTTCAGCAAATTTGCCCCGAAGAAAAGCAATGCAGCCATTAAAGAACAGTTCAAGCAGGAAAAAAGAAAATTCAAGAAAGAACGGGAGGAATATTTTGACAAAAAACGAAATCAGGGGCCAGAAGTCAGCCGTCAGGATGAAAAACTCAAATCGGGTTCAACAGTTCCGGCTTCATACCTCCGGCCTCAGACCTCTAACCTTATGCCTTTGAATAAATTTATTGCCCATGCCGGGGTAGCAGCCAGGCGTGACGCTGCTGAGATGGTAAAAAAGGGGTTGGTGAAGGTAAACGGCGAACTGGTGACAGAGCCGGGGCATAAAGTATCTGCGAAAGATGACATATGGGTAAACGGTAAAAAGGTATTTCTTGCTAAAAACCTTGTGTACATATTGCTGAACAAACCCAAAGACTATATTACCACAACAGATGACCCGCAAGGCAGGAAAACGGTACTGGATATCATCAGGCGGGCCACCACCGAAAGAATTTACCCTGTTGGCCGGCTTGACAGGAACACCTCCGGTGTGCTGCTCTTTACCAATGATGGCGAGCTCGCCCAGAAACTCACCCATCCCAGTAATGAAGTAAAGAAAGTGTATCATGTTACCCTGAACAAACCATTAGAGAGAAATGATTTTGATAAAATATTAAAGGGGATAACGCTGGAAGATGGCCCGGCCAGTGTGGATGTGCTGGCCTATGCAGATGCAAAAGATAAAACACAGATCGGTGTGGAGATACACAGTGGCCGCAACAGGATCGTCCGTCGCATATTTGAACACCTTGGCTACGACGTTAAAAACCTGGACCGGGTGATCTTTGCCGGGCTCACCAAGAAAAATATTGAACGGGGCAAATGGCGGTTCCTTACGGAAAAAGAGGTGAGGGACCTGAAACATTTCGGAAAAGGAAAGTAGTGGCCACGAATTAACACGAAAAACACGATTCTATTGCTGACCTGCATTTTCGTGTAATTTAGTGTGATTTCGTGGCTAACTTTTTTTGGCCACGAATTACACGAATGACACTAATTTTTAAACACAAATAAAGGATACTAATTCGTGTTATTTGTGCAATTCGTGGCCTACTTTTTTGGTCACTGATCACACTAATATATTTCTAAATGGAAATTTGAGGCATATTTTTTTATCACGAATTACACAAATTTCACGAACAGGGATTCATGAAGATCAGCGATATGCTCATAGCAGAAAATGAGGATTGGGTTGCATTGAACAAACCATCCGGCCTGTTGTCGATCCCCGACCGGGCAGGGAAGGAGATTTCATTAAAAACTTTACTGAAAAAGAAATTCGGTGAGATCTTTACTGTGCACCGGCTGGATAAAGACACCAGCGGACTTATCATTTTTGCAAAGAATGAAGCAACACACAGGCATTTATCGCAGCAGTTTGAAACCCGGGAAATCAAAAAGATCTATCTCGGGCTGGTGATGGGTTCTCCCATTACTAAAAAAGGGAGCATGGATGCCCCTATTGCCGAACATTCTGCCCAAAACGGCACGATGATCATTCACCGGAAAGGGAAAGAATCCCTGACTGATTACGAGGTATTGGAAGACTTTTCTGTTTATTCCTGGGTGCAGTTCCGGATACATACAGGCCGTACCCACCAGATACGGGTGCATATGAAAGATACCGGCCACCCGGTTGTCTGCGATACACTGTATGGCGATGGCAAACCTGTGCTTATTTCATCTTTGAAGAAAAAATACAACCTGTCTAAAAATGAACTGGAAGAAAGACCCATCCTGAACAGGCTTGCCCTTCATGCTTTTCAGTTATCATTTAAAGATATTCATGGAAAAATGGTTGAGCTGGAAGCCCCGCTTCATAAAGATATGAGAGCCACTTTGCAGCAATTGAGCAAGAGAACAAAAGTGAAACGTGAGAAGTGAAACGTCAAAAGCATTTCATCTCACGTTTGACATTTCACATTTGACGTTTGCAGTTTCAGTTCTTAGTCAACATCGGGCTGAGGCGTATAGCGTAAATAGGGTTTTATGATCTTCACCCCTTTCTGGAATTTTTTATGCGCATCGTCGGTTGATACAGATAATGCCACGATCACATCTTCGCCATGCTTCCAGTCGGCCGGGGTGGCCACACTGTAGCCAGCTGTGAGCTGTAATGATTCCAGCACCCTCAACACTTCCTGGAAATTGCGCCCGGTTGTCTGGGGATAGGTGATCATCAGTTTAACTTTCTTATCCGGCCCGATGATGAAAAGGGAACGAACCGTTACCGTTTCAGATACGTTGGGATGGATCATGTCATACAACTGCGAGACTTCACGGCTTTCATCGGCAATGATCGGAAAATCGACCGTGCAGTGCTGTGTTTCATTGATGTCATTGCGCCAGCCAAAATGCTTGTCAAGCGGGTCAACACTTACCGCCAGCACTTTGGTATTTCGTTTGACAAATTCTTCTTTCAGGAGGGCTGTTTTGCCAAGCTCCGTGGTACAAACTGGCGTATAATCTGCAGGGTGCGAAAAAAGAATACCCCAGCCATTGCCCAGGTATTCGTAGAAGTCTATTTCACCTTCTGTTGTGTTTGCTTTGAAGTTGGGGGCTATATCCCCGAGACGTAATGCCATAAAAATTGGTTTTAAAGTGACAAAAATCGGTTTAAACCATTACTCTTCCAACTTGAAAGCCTATTGCGATTTTTTGGAAAGCATGACTTTCTTTTATTCGATCACCAGTTTATAATGAATGGAGGAGTTCTTTTTCAGCATGGCGGACACACCACAGTATTTTTCCAGCGAAAGGTCGATCGCTTTTCTCACCTTATCTTCATTGGCCGCATCTGTTTGCATCTTATAGGTGATATAAATATCCTTAAACACTTTCGGGTGCTCATCCGTCTGGCTGGCTTCCACATCAATTTCAAGACCGGAAAACCGCACCCTCATCTTCTCCAGAATATCCACTACATCTATACCTGAACAGGCCGCCACGGCTGATAACAGCAATGCTTTGGGTCCAAACCCGTTTTTCCTGCTCCCATCTATTTCAATGCTGTTGTTGTCAAGATGGCTGGTAAACTCCTGCCCCTTCCTCCATTTAGTTGTTGTTTTTGTCATACGTTGCTTTAGTTTAGCTCATGCTTCTTATTCTTTGAGATATTTTCCAGGGTCCAGTCTATTCTCTTTTCAAAATTATGTTGTCTTGCATTACAATCACTCTTGCTGCAGATCCTGCAGGAAAAAGGCAGGCAGCCGTCTGAATGAACAAACAGTTCCAGCGATTCCCCGAATTCCTTTCGTATCAGCCCCGCCAGTGCATCGATCTCTTGGTGAGCTTCATGCACATTGAGATACCAGGGAACTGTGAAGTGACAGTCCACATGCAGCACACTGCCATACTTTATCACCCTCAGGTTGTGCAGGTCCACCCAGTTTTCTTTCCGGTTGGCGTTCAGCACTTCCACCAGCCGGTTCAGCAGTTGCATATCCGCCTCGTCCATGATGCCGGCAATAGAAGAACGGACGATCCGGTAGCCGGTATAAATAATGTAAGAGCCAAAAAGCAGGGCCACTACACTGTCAATCCACCGGTAACCCGTAAAGTACAGCAATGCCAGCCCGGCAATAATGCCAACCGTGGAAACCGTATCGGTTTGCAAATGCCTGCCACTGGCGATCAGGGCAGCGGAGTTGTTTTTTTGCCCGGTACGGAGACAGAAATAACCGGTGATATAATTGATGATGGCCGTTGCCGCCACCAGGATGATTCCGTAATCAATTTTATTTAGTTCGACAGGATTGATAAGATGCTGAACGGCTTTGTATAAGATAATTGCCCCGGCAGCACCGATCATGGTCCCTTCAACAGCTGCGGAGATGAATTCTGCCTTGCCATGCCCGTAAGGGTGATCCATATCCCTGGGCTTGGCTGAAATGTAAAGGCTGTACAGGCCGATAAACCCCGCTGATACATTTACAATACTTTCCAGTGCATCTGTTAGGATGGAGACGGAGTGAGTAATATAATAAGCAAAAAACTTTACGAGCAACAGCAGTACCGATACTGCTGCCACCCATTTCTGCACTTTCAGATTTTGTTGCTCGGTTTTCAATGCTGCCGCTTATTCTGCCATTTTTTCCTTTGAATATTTTAACCACTCACTACGTGCATAGTTTAAAAATTCAGGAGGTGCGTTCACGAAATCCCTTTCAGTTTCAT
Organism: Chitinophagaceae bacterium; assembly: GCA_031395125.1. Lineage (GTDB taxonomy): Bacteria > Bacteroidota > Bacteroidia > Chitinophagales > Chitinophagaceae > JJ008. Next base: position 4,605 of record JANNUI010000529.1, read on the forward strand.
ACCTTCCAAAACTTCTCAGCATTCTATCTGTTTCATCTTTTGCCTTCGGAAGTTTCTCCAGGTTCACATCTTTCTCCGTCACTTCATATTTGAAGTCGGGGCTGTAAGCGATCCACATATAACCCTGCAGCCCATAACTTGCACCGTTCTCTTCTATCAGTAATTTCATCATAGCGGGCGACACATCACTCCGGCAGGCTTTGGAATACTGAACCTTGATTTCTGCAATATTATCTTTATCGAGGTCTGTGATCATAACTGAGCCGGGGATAAAACCCAGCGTTATATCAAATGGACATTCCCTCTCTTCTTCTTTTAGGGACCATACTTCTTTGTAATTGTTGCCCTTGCCTGCATAATGATAAGCATATAGTTCATCTGTCCTGCCCTTTTCACCATATACATATTCACCTTTTTCATCCGAAGGAATGATATAAGTTGTGATGAGGAAATTCTCTCCCAAAATATCATTCCATTTCCATACTTCCTGTATCGTTCCTTTCACTTTAACAGCGGAGGGCAGATCGGATGCCGCCGCTTTTACAGGTTCTACTTTACTGACGGGGTTATCCATTCTTTCAGTATCATCCATCGCCTGATTGGGATCTTTTTTTCCCAAAGAGTTACAGCTAAACAATACAATAGCAGAAAAGCTGATAAGAAGAGCTCGCATGGCAGGTGGTTTTAGTATTCCGAATATAAGAAATAAAACGACCCTGCATTAAGCCCGGAGGCTCCTGAAAAAATTCCTGATAAACCTGGCAGCCCGGAAATAAAACTCCCTGTTGAAAAGATGGGAGTCCTGCATGGCTTTGTAGGTCAGGAAAACGCCGACGGGGAAAAGGAAAAAAGTGGCCAGCCACATCCCGGTAAAAGGTGTCAGATTATCCTCTTTGGCCAATTTTTCACCGGTGGTACTGGAAAAGTAAAAAGCCATGAAAAAGATGATGGCTAAAATGAGGGGAGTGCCAAGGCCGCCTTTGCGGATGATGGAACCCAGCGGAGCGCCGATGAGAAACAGTACTACACAAGCCAGTGAAAGCACAATCTTACGGTGCCATTCTATTTTATGTTTACGCAGCTCCCTTTCTTTGTAAGACCTGGTAATGCCCTGCGAAACCATGGTCATACTTACTGACCTGGCGGTAGTTTGTACATTTTCGTTAACAGAACTCCGGGCCGAGTCGGGAAGAAACTCGTCAAAACTTTTCAGGCCTGGTTTGGTCAGGGTTGCTTTCCCCCCGGCCCACGGCGAGTCAATATATGTGGTGAACCGGAATGGGCGCAGCATGTCTTTGCCCGACTGTTCGGCAGCCAGCCGGGTTTCTTTTTCCATGGAATCAATCGCCTTTTCCAGCTGCCGCATACTCAGCATCTTTTCATTGTTCTTGTTCACACTGTCGGCGGTGCGGTTATTAAACCCCAGCGAGCTGAGGTCAAACTGTTTTTTGAATTCCTTAAAACGCACCCGGATGAATTCTGAATTGGTGCTTTCATATAAACTACCCCTTTCCTGGTATCTCCATCCATCCTTGAGGTTGAATTCGAGAAACCTGCGGTTTTCCGATACCCGCATTATGCCGCTGCGGGCAATGATGAAATTATCCTGTAGTGGGTTCCCTTGTTCGTAGATGATCACGTCGCGAAGAGTACTGTCCGATTCTTTTTTACCGATCTTGATGGCAAAACCATTGATCTTATCATAAAACACACCTTCCTTCAGGTCAAAAGCGGGTTTGGCATACACTATGTCTGCAAGAAGGGTCCGATGCTTCAGCATAGCTACAGGTATCACATAGTTGGCAAAAACAAATGCCACACCTGCGAGAAAAAAGGCGACAAAAAAAAGCGGCCGCATAAAGCGGAGCAGTGATATACCTGCAGATTTGATGGCCACCAGCTCAAAGCTTTCACCCAGGTTACCAAATGTCATTAAAGAAGAAAGCAATATCGCCAGCGGCAGGGCCAGGGGCACCAGCGTTGCCGTCAGGTACAGCATGAATTCGAGGATTATTTTTGTGTCGAGGCCTTTCCCCACAAAATCATCTATGTACAACCAGAAAAACTGCATGATGAGTACCAGCAGTGTAATAAAGAATGTAGCAATAAAGGGGCCGGTAAAAGCCCTGATGATGAGGCGGTCCAGTTTTTTGAACACTTATCTTTAGCTTATGGATAAAGCAAAAATAAGGCTTTCAAAAGAGGAGATGGAACTGGTCTGCAATGCCAACTGGATTTTAACAAAGAACGGTATACTGGGAAAAACAAAGGAGTTGCTCGGGTTGCTGCAAACAGGTTACCAGCAAATCCTCCACCCTTACGCAAAAGAATTACCCCGGGAAATTTTTACCGCATCCCCGAAGATCTCAAAAGGTGAAAACTACCGGGGGTTACCTTACCTGGTGCTGGATTATCCAAGACATTTTACAGCACAGGATGTTTTCGCCATACGTACCCTGTTCTGGTGGGGAAATTTTTTCAGCATCACCCTTCACCTGGCCGGCCTGTATAAAAAGAAGTATGAAAAGAAAATTCTGGCATCTGTCGGGTCACTGGCCAAAAACAATTTTTACTGTTGTGTAAGTGACGACCCCTGGCAGCACCATTTTAATAAGGACAATTACCTGTCCCTGACTGAGCCTGACATACGGGATATTGAAAAAATGATCACAGAAAAGCCTTTCATTAAACTGGCCGCCAAACTGGACCTGCAGCAATGGGAACAAAGCCGTTCAATATTGGAAGAACATTTCAGCCAAATAATGGAAATGCTTGCCGGTTAATTCCCGAGCCGGTGAAAAAGCTCTTTCACCTGGTAGTCCCAAAGCATAGTCTGGTCCTTGATTTCTTTCTTCTCGGCAAAATCTTTAACAATAAGGATGGTCTGATTGGTTATTTCTGACTTTTCAATTTTGAACTCAAAGTATTCTTCTTTGGGTGCGGTCTGCCAGTGGAAGCGGATAAACTTGTCATGCTCTTTTTCCATCAGATCGGCTTTTTCAAAACTATTGTTCCAGCCAAAATAGAAAATGTTATCTCTTTCGTCAACCTTTTCTGCAAACCATTCTGCGAGCCCGGCGGGAGTGGAAAGGAATTCGTAAAGGATGGATGGTGAGCAGCGGACGGGAAATTCTAAAGTGTATAGTTGTTTACTCATTCTTTAACCGCCTGAATAGGTGGCGATTGATGCAATAATAAAGAAATAATGCTTGTACAAAATTATTTTACCGGTTATTTTTCCCCCTCCCGTGGCTAAAGACCTGATTTTAAAATAAATCGTGTTTGAAAGCGTTAATAGATTGTCAAAATATATTTGGCGTCAACGGGCCATTTACCTAAATTGCCCTGAAGTTCAATACTTTCTGAACAACTAAGGACATTGTGGTGGGTATTTTTTGAGTCATTAAGTGACCAAGCAATTAATTCTTAACCCCTTAAAATACACCATTTAAAACCATACCTATGAGCATGCGCCAACTCAAGATCTCCAAGTCCATTACCAACCGTGAATCCCAGAGCTTAGAGAAATACCTCCAGGAGATTGGCAAGGTAGAACTTATTACCCCTGAAGAGGAGGTGAAACTAGCCGCACTTATCAGGCAAGGTTGCCAGAAGTCATTGGACCGGCTCACCAAGGCCAATCTTCGTTTTGTAGTGTCTGTGGCCAAACAGTACCAAAACCAGGGCTTGTCACTTCCCGACCTTATCAATGAGGGCAATGTCGGCCTTATCAAAGCAGCTCAACGCTTTGATGAAACCAGGGGTTTCAAATTCATTTCCTATGCTGTATGGTGGATCCGCCAGAGCATTTTACAGGCATTGGCCGAGCAGTCGAGGATCGTTCGGTTACCCCTCAATAAAGTAGGTCTTACCAACCGGATACAAAAAGCATACTCGCTACTGGAGCAGCAATTTGAGCGGGAACCCTCCGCCGAAGAGCTGGCCGAAGTGCTGGAGATGGACCTCGAAGAAGTGACCTCCACACTTGGCATGAATGCCCGCCATTTAAGCATGGACTCCCCCCTTTCAGAAGGTGAAGAAAGCACCCTGATCGATGTACTGGAAAATCCCAATGCGGAAAAGACCGACGGGGAGCTGATGCATAATCAATCGCTGAAAACAGAGATCGACCGCAGCCTGAAAGCACTGACCGAAAGGCAAAAAGAGGTTATCTGCTTCTTTTTCGGAATCGGGGTGGATCACCCGATGAGCCTTGAAGACATCGGTGAACGATTCAGCCTCACCCGGGAAAGGGTACGGCAGATCAAAGACAAGGCGATCACCAAGCTGAAGGCCTCCAACCGCTGTAAGCTTTTAAGAACCTATTTGGGAACCTGATCAATAAATCAAAAAATTATACCTGCAATAAAACTTTACATTTTTATTTATACGACGTAGCTCTTCCTGGGCGAAGTAGTATCTTTGCAACTCTTTAAAAAGTGAACATTGGATGTTCACTTTTTATTTTACAATAATTGTCAGGCTGAGCTTGCCGAAGCTTTTTTGAAAACTATAATTCACCCTTCGGCAAGCTCAGGGTGACAGCTGAAATTGATAGTACAACAATGTTTAACAGTTTACAGGAAAAATTAGAATCAGCCTTTAAGAACCTCAAAGGCCAGGCCCGGATAACCGAGCTCAATATTGCCGCCACCCTCAAGGAGATACGCCGTGCCCTGGTGGATGCGGATGTCAATTATAAAATTGCCAAAGAGTTTACTGATAAAGTAAGGGATAAAGCTATCGGCGAAAAGGTGATCAATGCCATTTCTCCCGGCCAGCTGATGACCAGGATCGTAAAGGATGAACTGGCCGGACTGATGGGCGGGCAGGAAGCTGCTTTTAATGCCAAAGGAAATCCTGCGGTCATACTGATCGCCGGTTTACAGGGTAGTGGAAAAACCACATTCAGCGGTAAACTGGCCCATTACCTGAAAGCAAAAAAAGGGCTCTCCCCCCTGCTTGTTGCAGCAGACATTTACCGTCCTGCAGCGATGGAGCAACTGAGAGTACTGGGCGAGCAGATAGGGATTGATGTCTACATTGAAGCAGAGAGTAAGGATGCGGTGGAAATAGCCAGGAACGCAGTAAAAGAGGCCCGGAGCAAAAATAAAAATGTAATCATCATAGATACGGCCGGCCGCCTGGCGGTTGATGAAGCTATGATGAACGAAGTGGCCAATATCAAGAATGCGGTGAACCCCCAGGAAATACTTTTTGTGGTGGACAGCATGACAGGCCAGGATGCGGTTAACACCGCCAAATCTTTCAATGACCGGCTGGATTTTTCCGGTGTGGTGCTTACCAAATTAGACGGTGATACAAGAGGTGGCGCTGCTATTTCCATCAAATACACGGTAAACAAGCCTATCAAATTCACCAGCAGTGGTGAAAAGATGGATACACTGGATGTATTTTACCCTGAGCGGATGGCCCAACGTATCCTCGGGATGGGCGACATCACATCACTGGTAGAGAAAGCACAGGAACAGTTTGATGAAGAACAGACCAAAAAACTGGAGGCCAAGATCCGGAAGAACAAGTTTGATTTTTCAGACTTCAAAATGCAGCTGGAGCAGATCAAAAAGATGGGCAATATGAAAGATATGCTGGGGATGATACCCGGTGTGGGAAGTAAGATAAAAGATATGGACATCAACGATGAGTCCTTCAAGGGCATTGAAGCCATGATAAATTCCATGACCCCTGCCGAAAGGGCCGACCCTGACCTGATTGACAGTAACCGCAAGAAACGCATTGCCAAAGGAAGCGGAAAGGACCTCCAGGAAGTGAACAACTTCATGAAGCAGTTTGAACAAATGAGGGGTATGATGAAGAATATGAACAAGATGAGTGCATTGGGCAGGATGATACCGGGAATGAAGAGATAGTCGGTAGCCGGGAGTCATTAGTCAGGAGCCTTTTGCGCACACTACATTATGAAAACTACTTTGGGTAGCTAATTATGGCTCCCGACTACAGACTATTGACTCCCCACTTTCTGCTTGGCATTCTCCTCTTTCAGCACTATATTTGCTGTCCGGTTTCTACCGGACCTAACAATTATTGTTTAACGCCTTTAAATGTCTATTTAAAATGGCAGCCAAAATCCGTCTTCAAAGACACGGGTCTAAAAAAAGACCCTTCTACTTCATTGTAATTGCAGACTCCCGTTCACCCCGTGACGGGAAATTCATCCAGAAATTAGGTACTTATAACCCGCTGACCGTTCCGGCTACTATCCAGCTGGACCGCCAGAAAGCCCTTGAGTGGCTGAACAAAGGTGCTACCCCTACGGACACCGTTCGCCGCATCCTGAGCTTTAAAGGAGTGCTTTACCTGAAGCACCTGCTGCGTGGTGTGGGCCTGGGCCTGTTTGATGAAGCAACAGCAATGGAAAAATTCACCAAATGGAGTGCTGAGCACGACGTGCAGGTGAAAAAACGCCAGGAAGATGCTTATCGCCAGAAAAGAGCCAGACGCAGTGCTCCGGGCCGCAAGCCCGAGCGTAAAGCCGAAGGCAATGGCGGTGGTGAAGGATAAAATGAATCCGATCCTGAAATTTCTGAATCCTCCCGGCTTACCCGGGAGGATTTTTTGTAGCCACGAATTACACTAATCACACTAATTGTATTATTCGTGGTATTCGTGAAATTAGTGGCTAATTTTAAATTTCATCGTGGCCGAATATTTTAACATAGGAAAATTTGTGGCCGTTCATGGGTTAAAAGGCGAACTGCTCCTGAAACATGCGCTTGGTAAAAAAACTTCTTTGAAAGGGTTACAAACCATTTTTACGGAAGAAAAGAAAAACTCATTTCTACCCTGGTTCATTGAAACCACCAAGATCAAATCGGACGAAGAGATCTACATCAAACTGGAAGGGGTAAACACAAGGGAAGCCGCCATGAAGCTGGCTCAAAAAAAAGTATGGCTGAATGAAGCTGATTTTAAAAAGTTTGCTGCCAGATCAGCCCCTGCCGGTTTATTGGGGTATACTGTTATTTATAATAGTGAACCGTTGGGAGAAATCCTGGAACTTATTGAACAGCCGCACCAGTTGCTTTGCCGGCTGGAAATAAAAGGCAGGGAAGTGCTGATACCATTGCACGAAGAAACATTACAAAAAGTGAATCATAAGAAAAAAGAAGTTTGGGTGGAACTACCGGAAGGTTTGCTGGATATTTATCTTTAATTTTTTTTACTTCGTGTTATTAGTGTGATTCGTGGCAGAACATCTTTACCATATTGCCCACTTCGATCTCGACTCCTTTTTTGTTTCTGTAGAAATAAGAAACGATCCCTCTTTAAAGGGAAAACCGGTCGTGGTAGGTGGTTACGAAAGAGGCGTGGTGGCTGCCTGCAGTTATGAGGCCCGGAAATTCGGCATTCATTCTGCTATGCCGATGAAGAAAGCATTACAGCTATGCCCGGATCTGATTGTCACAAATTCAAGCCGCAGCGATTACAGTAAATACTCCAGGTGGGTAACAGAAATAATTTCGAATAAAGTTCCTTTGTTTGAAAAAGCAAGTATCGATGAATTCTATATTGACCTGACGGGTATGGACAAATTCTTTGGGGTGAGCAAATATGCAAGGGAACTCCGGCAGCATATCATTGATGAAACTGGTTT
>JANNUI010000540.1:0-5407 GCA_031395125.1 Chitinophagaceae bacterium
AAATAAACCGAGTTCAGCGAATTGAAAACAAAATGCGGGTTGATCTGTGATTTCAGGAAGTTCAGCTCGGCCTCGGCCTTTTCTTTGGCCGTTTCGGCCATCCGCTGCTGTAGTTTCCGGTAATTGAACATGAGTTTGACGGCTGCCCCGGCGATCACCAGGAAAAAATGAGGGATGACATTGTCATACAGCCGCTCTTTGATGTTGGACGACCAGTCATACAGCGCCGGGGTATTAGTGATCCGGCCAAGAATATTCATCTTCAGGATACTGCTGCCCAGTATCATCAGCACAAAAAGAAGAGCGAACCACACATACTTCTTTTTATACAGCAGCTGTGGTATCAGCAGGTAATTGGTGATATAGATCATCAGCGCCAGGTCAAATACCTTGATGGTCGTTACCAAAAAAGCAGTCGATGGGCTGGAGTAATCATCCTCCCGCAGGAAGTACCAAACCCCCAGCACCAGTATCCAGAAGAAAACATGGTGCAGTTTATACTTCAGTAAGTTGTGTGTGCAAAGCATCATCCAAAATAAAAGTACAAATTAAGAACGGTAAAACAGATTACACCACAGGCCACATTTGCCTGATGAGCTGCAGGACGCCATTCATCAGGTTAACCTGTCGTTTGGTGTAACATTCCGGGTGCAGCCCCCGAAGGATGATAACTTACAGTATAAAAATCAAAGCAATGAAACAATTACTCCTCTTGCTGACCATTACCGGTTTTTGCCTCAGCGGCTGTTCGCAAAGCAATACCCAAAAGAAAACAACCGGCAGTTCAGCGAAAGTGGGCGGAAATTGCGAAGGCTGTGAAGCGATCTATGAAAGCCCTGTTCCTTTTGAAGAACTGGGAAATATGTGCTGGCTCCCCGACTGGGACGGGCAGGGTACTAAGCTTGCCGTAAACGGGGTAGTTTATAATGCTGATGGCACGCCGGCAGCCGGGGTGGTTATTTATATTTATCATACTGACCAAACCGGTGTTTATCCCAAAAGGAACGATGACCCTTCGACACCTCAGGGTGGATGGGGCAAACGGCACGGCTACCTGCGGGGATGGATGAAGACGAATGAAAAAGGGGAGTACAAATTCTTTACGTTGCGGCCTGCCTCTTACCCGGGAGGAAGAAACCCGGCACATATCCATGTTACGGTAAAAGAACCGGATAAGAATGAATACTGGATCGATGAATATCTTTTTGATGATGACCCCTTCCTTACCAGTGAGGAAAGAAAACATTCGCAAAACCGTGCGGGCAACGGCATTCTGAAGACAAAAGATGTGGGTAACATGCTCAAAGCCGAGCGGGATATTTACCTGGGGAAGAATATCCCGGGTTACCCGGTAAAATAAACAGTGAACTGTTAAGGGAGTTATTTGACAGTAAACTCAGCCCTTGCCCGGTAATAGGATAGTGTACGGTCCGACATATTCGTTATGATACCATTCACTTTAATCTTCCATATTTTTTTCGTTTTGTCATAACTGCTCTCAATCTTACCATCCGACACATTGATAAATGCCACCTGGTCCCCGGATTTAAAAGAATAAGCCACTTCGACCTCTCCCCTGCCTTTAGAGCCGGGTTCAATATCATAGGTCGTATTCCTCAGCCTTTTTTCATGAAAGAAAAGGGAGAAAAACTGGTCCCTTTGTTCGATCACAATTGTCAGGTCGCCCCGCACCCGGTAAACTTTTAAAGTGACAGGCCTTGCTTCCAGGAAAAAATTGTTGACACTGACCGTATCAGTAATAAATACAGGGCAGCGGCTGAGCACCGTATCCCTGCTGACCTGTGAAAAGCCGGATACAGATAATGAAATACATATAAATAGAATTAAGCGGCGCATACCAGGAAATTATAAGTTGAAAAATACGAATATTCCGTGGAAATTGGAGATGTTTTAGCAGGTTACTGATTTTTTCTCCTTTCCCCGAACAAGAGGCTGCCGATCCGAACCATATTGCTGCCCTCTTCTATCGCCAGTTTATAGTCAGCACTCATGCCCATTGAGAGAATTGTCAATGGGCAATGGGGAATAGGCAATTGTCTCAACCGGTCGAAAACTCCCTTCAGGTTCCGGAACTCTTTTTTGACTACCTCCATATCATCTGTAAAACTTGCCATTCCCATTAATCCGCAAACGCTCACATTTTGCAATGCTGAAATTGTGCCATTGAGTAATTCATCTAACTCCTTTTCATCCAGTCCAAACTTGGTTTCTTCCTGCGCTATATGCACCTGGAGCAGGCAGTCTACCATTCTCCCCGCTTTTCCAGCATGTTTATTTACTTCCTGCAAAAGTTTCAGACTGTCCACCCCGTGGATGAGTTGCACAAAGGGTACTATTAACTTTACTTTATTGGTTTGCAGGTGCCCGATAAAATGCCAGCGGATGTCTTTGGGGAGCCGGGCGGCTTTCTCCACCATTTCCTGCACATAGTTCTCTCCGAAATCTCTTTGGCCAAGGTCATAGAGTCCCAGGATATCTTCAATAGATTTGGTTTTGGAAACGGCGACGAGGGTTACGCCTTTCACATCAAGTTCCTGTTTGATTTGACCATATGCTTCTTTATTGACCGGCATAGAAATCAAATAACTTAAATATCAGCAAGGATTTTCTCCACCTGGAGTTTGAACGGTGGCAGGTGAACAATTACAACATTCCAGATAAGCTCAAGGTCTAATCCAAAATACTCATGAACGATAAAATTTCTGAATGAGATGATTTGCGGCCAGGGGACATCCTTGTAGCCCAAAACAAGAGAATACGAAAGATTATTGGCTGCCTCACCGATTATTTCCAATTGGCGTTCAATGGCAAACCGGTACATCTGATCGCTGTAAATATCATCTTTCGTTTTCCCGGCAGAAAATTTTTCAATTAAAAGGATTGCATCCAGGATATGACGCAGCCTGATATCATCAGTCTTTTCTCCTTTCATAGACCAGTTTCTTTTCTCTGTTGATAATTGGTTGAATATAGGGAGAAAGACCTTTTGCGCTTACCAGGTCCACTTTTCTGTTCAGAAGCCTGTTAAGCTGTTGTTGCATATCAAAAAAGATAAAATAGTCGGCTCCGTTCTCGTAGTCAAGTTCTACAAGTATGTCAATATCACTGTCTGCCTTTTGTTCATCCCGTACCACAGAACCAAAAAGATATGCCCTGTGAACTGGTTTATTCACAAAATATTGCGCCAGTATTTTTCCGATTTCGTCTTGCATAACCTTCTAATAAGAACAAATTTAAACAAATTACCCTACTTCAAAATACTCCTGCTTATCACAATCCGCTGTACCTCACTCGTCCCTTCATATATCTGGGTGATCTTGGCGTCCCGCATCATCCTTTCCACGTGGTATTCCTTTACAAAACCATAGCCACCATGTATCTGCACCGCTTCCACGGTCGTCCACATGGCCGTTTCAGAAGAAAATACTTTTGCCATGGATGAACTGAGTGTGTAATCAATATCGTTATCCTTTTCCCAGGCCGCTTTCAGGCAAAGCAGTCTCGATGCTTCGATCCTGGTAGCCATATCCGCCAGTTTGAAAGCAATGGCCTGGTGGTTCATGATCTCTGTACCAAAAGCTTTCCTTGTTTTAGAATATTCTTTTGCCAGTTCAAAAGCGCCGCTGGCTATGCCGAGTGCCTGTGAGGCGATCCCGATCCTTCCCCCTGCCAGGGTCTTCATGGCGAATTTGAACCCAAAACCATCATTGCCGATACGGTTTTCTTTCGGCACTATCACATCATTGAACATCACGGTATGTGTATCGCTGCCGCGGATGCCGAGTTTGTTTTCCTTGGCCGCTACCACCACACCGGGCCAGTGCTTCTCCACGATCAGTGTATTGATCCCCCTTGATCCTTTTGCGCGGTCCGTTTGTGCCATGACCAGGTAAACCGAAGCGGTACCGCCATTGGTGATCCAGTTCTTGGTTCCGTTCAGCAGGTAATAGTCTCCTTTATCCTCTGCCGTTGTCTGCTGAGATGTGGCGTCACTGCCTGCCTCCGGCTCACTGAGCATGAAAGCACCAATATACAATTCCCCATCTTTTTTCCCCTGCGCCAGTGGAGACAGGTATTTTTGCTTCTGCTCTTCCGTGCCATATTGCTGCAAACCGAAACAAACCAGGCTGTTGTTCACACTCATCACCACACTTACACTGGCATCTATTTTACTGATCTCTTCCATGGCCAGCACGTAACTGATGGTATCCATGCCGGCGCCACCGTACTGCGGGTCCACCATCATACCCAGGAATCCCAGGTCTGCCAGTTTTGTCACCTGTTCACGGGGAAACTGCTGCTTTTCATCCCGCTCAATCACACCGGGCAGGCATTCTGTTTGTGCAAAATCCCTGGCAGCTTTTTGAATCATCAGTTGTTCTTCAGTCAATTGAAATAGCATATCTCAATAAATTAGTTGTGCGTCCGCCTTCGCCACATGCCTTCGCTAAAGGTATATCAGCTATAACATGGCTTCGGCGGATAAACAAAGATAAGGGCTGAGCCCTGTGCGGAAGGGATAAGCCGCAGTTCGGTAATGTCATCGTTTGTTTTTAACCACGGCGTCACTGAGTACACAAAGAAACAGGGAGATAACTCTGTGTAACACTGTGTTCCCGGTGTCTCTGTGGTTTATTGCATTCTGTTCAGAATTGAACCCGATCCTTCGGTAAACTCAGGACTATCGGGTAGGACACTGCCCGCATTTGCCCCGAAGGGACTCTCCATAGGAGTCCTGTGGACCTATGGAGCAAATATCTTCTTTAAGTTCAGGCAACCCATCTTTTTGGCCTACCTTTGCTGCCGGAAAAGCAAGACCATGAAAAAGATTCACATCGTTCTGCTGGTGCTGATTGCGGGTGCCATTGCCGTGCTGCTCTCATTCCTGAAAGCATCCAGTACCTATGACACGGTTGACAGCGCCATCAGCAAGCCGGGAAAATTTGTTCACCTGATGGCCAGGCTGGATAAAACGCAGCCGGTGGAATATGATGCGATCAAGAACCCCAATTACCTTGAATTTACCGCAGTGGATACACTCGGTAAATCAGTGAGGGTGATCTATCATAATCCCAAACCTGACAATTTTGATATCAGCGAAAAATTGGTATTAAAGGGGAAATATATTGAAGGAAGATTCGAATGCAAAGAGATCCAGACCAAATGTCCTTCCAAATACAAAGATGAACAGGCGATGGGCAAAACCCACCCTGACTCGATCAAACTCAATTAATGAAAACCCTGCAAGGGGTCACTCCATACAACAATGGACTATATCGGCGAGCATCGTTTACCAGGTCAGTTAGGCCACTTCTTTATTGTTCTTTCATTGGTTGCTTCGTTGCTGGCCACTTTTGCTTACTTCCGTGCCACCCGTTCCAAAATA
>JANNUI010000542.1:0-8993 GCA_031395125.1 Chitinophagaceae bacterium
GATTTGGCCAGTTCCAGGTAAGCTTTTATTTGTTCGTATTGCAACTGCTGATCAGTCAGCCCGGTATTGATGATGCGCTGGTAATCGGCAATACCCTGGGCCTCCACTCTTTTTCTTTCGGCTTCCTGCTTTTCTTTCAACAACACAAATTGCATCTTCTGGGCATCCTGCTCAGCATTGATCTTTTGTTCGATGGTTTCTTTTACCGATTGAGGCAAGGTGATGTTTCTTACCAGCAACTGTTCTAAGATGAGCCCTCTTTTTTTGAAATCATTATCAATACTGGTAAAGATGCGTTGCTGAAATTCATCCCGCTTGGTGGAATACAGGGCGATGGCCTCATAATACACCGAGTTGTCCCGGATCTTGGTCCTCGTTACAGGCCGTACGATCTTATCGGTATAATCATCCCCTGTTTCCCTGAGGAGCCGCGGGGCTTCGGAGGGAAGCAGTTTGTACAGTACGGTAAGGTCAATGGTCACTTCAAGCCCGTCGGCGGTGAGCACCCGGATAGCATCATCTCCCGATTTCATCCCCTCATCATGCACCCCGCTCATGGTATAGTTTTGTGTTTTTACATCCAGCCGGCGGACCTCCATAAAGGGGTTGATGAAATGCAGACCGCTGCCAAGCACATCATTCTGCACTTTTCCAAAAAGGGATTTCACCCCCACCTGCCCGGCATTGATCTGGACAATGCATTTAGTCAGTATTCCGGCAAGAATCATCAGGAAAGCGATACCCCTCACCACTCTTGCATATTTGTAAAACTGTTCATTGCGCTGAAGGGCAAAACCAGCGATCAGCATCAGCAAGCCCAGAATAATGATTGCCATAAAATGAATTTAAAGTGAATAATTACTTTTCGTTCCGATCAACTGCTGTGATCTGCAACAATGACCCAGCGGCCGTTTATCTTTTCCATCAAAAGATTATAATGTCCGCTTACATCACCGATGCTGCGTTTGAGGTACCATTTACCCACGATGAAGTAATATTTTTTTGAAAGCCGCTTGACTTTTAAATTAGTGAAAGTCAGCTTCCCCATGGAAGCTGTATCCGGGTATCCTTTCTTATAATTATTAAGTGTATTGGTCCAGCCATAGGTCACACCGCTTTTACCGGCAAACATCAGCGAATCGTTTTCCCAGTAGCCTTTCATAAATCCTTCCACATCACCCCGGTTCCAGGCAGCGTTTTGTTCGTCAAGTACGCTGAGGATGGCGGCTTCGTCCCCGCCTGCCGGACGGGCAGGTTTCGATTGGGCGGCAAGAGTTCCGGAAAAAAGAACTGCTATTGCAAATAATACTCTTTTCATTTCTCAGAATTTAAAACATCAAGATAAAGAGATTGGCGCAATGTATTCTTTCAATATTCAGATTCTCTGAAAAGAGAAAACGACTATTCGCACCAGGTTCCCCCTTCGGGGTTCCCGGGTGAAGCGAAGGGAACGAACGAAGTTCCGGGGCTTCAGTGATCGCAATCATCCGTGTGGGCATGAGCATGCACCCGGCAAAAACGGAAATTGAGGAAATGGGCCGTAATGATAAACAGCACCGCAGGCACCAGCAGCCAGTTTTCATACTGGATAAAGAATTGCTTCAGTACCAGGGAAATGAACCCGGTAAAAAAAAGAGAGAGTGGTATAAGGCTGTGGTGGTGTTTGCGATAGCCATGCCAGAGGGAATAAGTGCCGACGGCCAAAGCTAATAAGATCATACCCACTTCAAAACCGGTATGATGGATGATGTTGATGCCAAACAAGGGGAGACTACTGAGAAAAAGAGGGAGCAGGGCACAGTGGATGGCACAGGCCAGCGAGGCCCCGATACCCAGTCCATCCCAGTTGACTTTTAACTTCATAAAGGGAGTAAAAATAAGGAAAAGCAACGTAGTTGCAAAAAAAAGATTGCCCGGAGCATTAACTTTGCAGGATAAATAGTCTGGTATGTCCAAAAAGGGGTGGTTTTACACGGGATTTTTTGCGGTGCTGGTGCTTGTCTTTTATTTTGTCCTGACGCAGGTTATACCCGGCTTTGGGCAGAAGAAAACGAACCCGGTAAGTACAGTACGACCTTTTTCCTTTATCAACCAGGACGGAAAACAGGTGACCGAAAAAGAGGTGGCGGGCAAAGTGTATGTGGTAGAATATTTTTTCACCACCTGCAAAGGGATCTGCCCCAAGATGAACAATAATATGAAGATGGTATATGAGGAATTGAGGAGTGAAAAGGACTTTCTGATCCTGTCGCATACCTGCGACCCGGATATTGATTCTGTGGGACAAATGAAAAAATATGCCGATTCGCTTGGAGTGGATACCCGGAAATGGATATTCCTTACCGGGGGGAAAAAGGAGCTATACGATGCGGCAAGGGTAAGCTACACCATTGATGACCCGGCCAATAACCTGAAGAGTATTGATGATGATTTCCTGCACACACAGTTCTGGGCATTAGTGGATCGCAACGGGGAAGTAAGAAAAATATACGACGGGCTGAAAGAAAGTGAAGTGAAAGACCTGGTAAAAGACGCCGCTAAATTGCTGAAATGAGAAAGTAAAAGAATGGATATAATGGATCATATAGGCAATGTTATAACGAGTACCTTAAAAAAGAACAAGCTGAGTGTTACAGAAAGCAGGAGAAAAATACTCCAGCTTTTCCTGGAACAGACAGGCGCCCTGGCACATGGCGATATTGAAAAAAAAGCAGGGGAAAAATTTGACCGGGTTACGGTGTACCGCACCCTGCAGGCTTTTGTTGAGAAAGGGATCATCCATACCATCCCCACTTCAGATAATTCTATCCGTTATGCCCTTTGTAAGGACGCATGTTCAGGGGGTGATCATCATGACCATCATATTCACTTTATCTGCCGCAGTTGTCATAAAACCTATTGCCTGGATGATGTGGTGACACCCGACATCAGGCTTCCCAAAGGCTACTCAGCGGGGCATGTTGAAGTAGTAGTGGAAGGAATTTGCAAAAACTGCGGATGACCCGCCTTCGCTTAAGCTACGGCGGGCAAGGCAAAACAAAGCCCCGATGTGGAAACACCGGGACTTTTTGGTTAAGGCTCTGATTAGTAGCTACTTTTTACTACGAAGCTTTAGCGTAGTAAGTATTCTAAAAGTGATTGCTCACTTGTGGTTTGCTGAATCAAAAATAGGGGCTAAGAAAGATACAATCCAAATTTAGCACATACCACTTTCGTGGTATTTTAGTTATTGCTTTCCATCTCTTTTTTAACAAACAACATAAGTTGTCTAATGTACCCCGGGGAAAAATCAAACTTCAGCCCCGCAGTTTTGAAAAGTTCAGGTAATGTCCTTGTGCCCCCCTGTTCCAATGCTGTTATATAATTATTAATTGCTGATGAAGGGTCTGTTTTATACTGCTGCCAGAGGCCGATAGCGCCCAGTTGGGCAATTCCGTATTCGATATAATAAAAAGGCACTTCGTATAAATGCAGTTGCCGCTGCCAGGCAAAGCGGCGGTATTCATCCAACCCGGTAAAATCAATGACCGGGGATGAAAACTCATCCTGTATCATTACCCATTTCGCAGCTCTTTCTTCTTCAGTGTGATTTGGGTTTTCATATAGCCAGTGCTGAAACTTATCAATGGTTGCCACCCATGGGAAGATGGTGATGACCCTTTCCAATTGCTGTTCTTTGGCTCTTTTTAACTCATCTGCATTGGCAAAAAACACTCCCCAATGATCCATGCTGAAGAGTTCCATAGCCATGCTGGCCACTTCAGCAATCTCGGTGGGATATTCCTTAAAGCCCGTCAGCTCCAGTTCATGTGCCAGGAATGAATGGATGGCATGGCCGCCCTCATGCACCATGGTTGTCACATCATCCAATGTTCCGGCTGCATTCATAAAAATGAAGGGGGCACCGCTTTCAGCTAACGGGCAGTTATAGCCACCCGGGGCCTTGCCTTTACGGCTTTCAAGATCGAGGTGGCTCATGGCTTTCATTTTCTGCAGGCAGTCGCCAAAAAATGGGTTGAGCTGATTAAAACACCCGATCGTTTTTTGTGTGAGTTCGTCCCCTGATTGGAATGGACGAAGCGGTTGTGTTCCGACTGGTTCAGCCTCTACGTCCCAGGGACGGAGCGAATCAAGACCCAGTTTTTTCTTTTTAGCCTCATATAGCTGGTCTACCAATGGCATGACATGCAGTTTTACAGCTTCATGGAACTGATAACAATCATCTTTGGTATAATCAAACCGTCCAAGTTCTGTAAAGCGAAAATCACGGTAGTTGGTAAAACCGCTGTTCACCGCCACCTGCTGTCTTTTTTGTACCAGGGAGGAAAACAGTTCATTCAGCTCCTTATTATCCTGTAGTCTCCGGGTGTTGATCTTTTGGTATACTTCTTCCCGTAGTTTTCTGTCGGGATCTTCTAAAAACTTTGCGGCCTGTTGCAGGGTATATTCCTGCCCGTTAATTACTACTGTCATCTTTCCTGAAATGACCCCAAACTGCTGCTGCATCACGTTCAGTTCGGCCTGCAGGGGGATATTGGCTTCCCGGAACAGGTCGATGTTCTTCTTTACATTTCTCAGGTACGTGAAGTATTTTGAGGTTTCCAGTTCTTTGGTAAAAGGGCAATCGATCAGTTTTTTATTCAGCCTGTCGGCATAGGGCTGGATCTTAGGCTGGATCTCCATCATGAAAAAAGTAAAGGCCTGCCCGAGCTCTTTATTCTCTGTATCACATGTCATTTTTATCTGCCGCCAGCAGGCATCTTCGCTTACAGCCGCTTCCAGCTCGCTGGCATCTTTCAGCCATTGCTCCAGTGCTGCTTTTGAAGTAATTTCCTTTTCATCCAAATTTTTGAAATAAGGCTCCAGCCCTTCCCAGTCAGTGACAGCAAAATCTTGCGGTAAAAATTTCCGGGGCAGTTTTTTAATATCAGCGCTGTAATTCATAAATTAATGAGATGATGTGATAATATGCTAATGTGCCAATGAACCCTCCTGTTACGCAGAGACTCATCAGCACATCATCGGATTAACTAATCAGCAAATTATTCTGCTTTCTTCTTTCTTGCAGTTTTCCCGCCAGCAGGTCGGGCAGGTTTCTTTGGCGTTTCTTCTGCCGCCGGGGTCTCTTTCACCTCTTCAACCGGTTGTTCATCCTGTTCCGGCTCTTCACTGAGTTTGATCTCAATATTATTTTTCCTGAGCTGGTCAAACCACTTTACCATTTTTTTCATGTCGCTCAGGTAAACCCTTTCAAAGTCCATGTCGGGGTACACTTTTTCAAAATATTTCTTCACCGCAGCAGCATCTTTTTCATCCGGCAGTTTCCCCCCGGCCTTGTCCATGGCAGTCAGCACATCCACCAGGTTCACATTTTCCTGTATAGTAAAGATCTCAATACTCTCAAGATGGGAGAAACTATGAACGCGGCTGGAAACAAAACGGGTGGATTTATCTTCCAGGGAGCGGACAATGGCGCCGTCGGTTTTGCTGTTAATGAGTTCAAATAAGCCGGGCAGACCGGTAACGGCAACAAGTTTACTGTATTCCATAAAGTAATATTAAATCGGGGCTGCAAGATACTTGAGTTTGGCCAAAAAGGGAGGGTAAAAAATGCCCCCCTACCGAACGGCTGGACTGTTTTTTGCGTCAAATAATGCGTCAATTGATTATTTTACCCATAAAAAATATTGAATGAAGAAGATTCTTTTAACGGCACTGGCTACGGTGGCCATCGTTTTTACTGTTTCTGCCCAGCCGGGCAGTGGTTTTACCCGCCGCACCCCCGAAGAAAGGGCCGCAAGCATTCACCAGAAATTAGACAGCGCCTTTAAGCTGGATGCCGCCACACTGGCTAAACTGGACACTGCCATCACGGCATTATACAGGGCCCAGGATAAGAAAAGGGAAGAACTGATGGCAGGCGGTCCGGGCAGTTTTGACCGGGAAACTATGCAGGCCGAAATGAAAAAATACTCCGATGCACAGGATGAAATACTGAAAGCTGTGCTCACCGAAGAACAATTTGGTATCTGGAAAGAGAAAATTCAACCCGCTATGCGTC
This sequence comes from Chitinophagaceae bacterium, assembly GCA_031395125.1. Lineage (GTDB taxonomy): Bacteria > Bacteroidota > Bacteroidia > Chitinophagales > Chitinophagaceae > JJ008. Next base: position 6,062 of record JANNUI010000542.1, read on the forward strand.
CCCAAAGACAGGGTGGCGGAGGCCTTCCGGGAGGTAGCGGAGGAAATAAGTAAACAAGTAGTTGGCTATACCGACGAAGATCCCGTCCCGGTCCCGCATCATACGGGACGGGGCGTTTTTATTTTCGCCGGGGCAGAATAAGGATAAACGGCGGAGCTATTTTTTACCTTTATATGTCTCTGATAAAACTGCAATGATGAGAATTACATTCCTCTTCCTGTTTCTGTGCCCGGGGCTTACTTCATTTTCTCAAAAACCCTGCAGCCGCCCCGAATACCGGCAGTTTGATTTCTGGATCGGTGAATGGGAAGCATTTGGCCTGAACGGACAAAAAGCAGGGGACAGTAAGATCAGTTTGATGCTTGACAGTTGTGTTATACTGGAAGAATGGACCAGCGCAGCAGTGAACCGCGGCCTGCGTTATGCGGGAAAAAGTTTTAATACCTATAATACTACCACCAAACAATGGCAACAGACCTGGGTGGACAATGCCGGTGGCAGCAATGAATACCTGCTGGGGAGGTTTGAAGACAACCAGATCGTCTTCAGCTCTTCACCATTTAAATTCAGCAAGGATACCATGGCCATAAGAAAAATGACATTTACCAACCTGGACCCGGCAACGTTGCGGCAGCATGGCCAGCTATCTAAGGATAATGGCAACACCTGGGCCACTGAATATGATTTGGAATACAGAAGAAAAAAATGAGTCACCGGAACAAGTTGATCATATTGATGCTGGTTGTTCTTGCGGGATGTAAAAGCAGGAGCAGCGAAAAATACTTTACAGGCACAGTTGAGTATGCCTATACTTACAGCAGCGATTCGCTGAATGCAGATTCAATTGCACTTGCAAGACCATTCAAAAGTGATTTCAGGTATGACCTCACTGATTATCAAAGCCGGTTCATCGCACAGGATACAGAAACCTGGTATTATTCCGGCAAATTGAATAAATGTATAGGAGAAACAAACAGCCAAAGAAATTATACCTGTGAGGATTACAGTGTTGTAACGGACTCAGTGCTTTCCTGGAAAATATATGATACGGATGAAAAAGTGCTGGGAAAGGCATGCCGGGTTTTGGAAATACAGAAAAAAAACTCCCGGGTGATCTATTATGTAAGTAAAGAAGAAAAAATTGCTCCGGCCACCTACCAGCAGCATACATCCTACAACTGGGATGTATATGGCGAAAAGGCAGAAGGCGGTCTGATCCTTCGCTCAGAACACAGGTTTAAACTGTTTGCAATGATGGGAATAGCTACCCATCTAAAGAGTTATGATGATAGTTTTGTTGCCCTGGAACTGAAGGAGAAGTTGTTTGCTGAAATATGCAGCAAGGAATGAGTTTAAATGAGCAAAAAGGCTGACAAACGGCAGGGTTTACTCATTTATTTTCCTGACCTTTAAAATCCTCCAAAACAAAAAAACATGAAACTTCTGCTTTTGTCTGCGATTGCCGGGTTAATGATGACCTCCTGCAACCCAAAAGCCACCAAAGAAACAGAGAGCAGCCAATTTGACATTGCTGCCGTAAAAACACAAATAGAAGAGGCCAACAAGGTCTATGGCGGCAGGTTTACCACAAACGATACAGCTTATTATGCTGAAAAATATTGCAAAGATGCCGCCATCATGCCGGAACAGATGCCTGTAATAACAGGAAGGGATGGCATACGTAACTTTAACTATAACGAAGGCAAGAACAAAGATTTTAAAATTTCCATTTCTGCCACCAGCATTTACGGGTCACCTGATGCAGTGATCGAAGAAGGCACCTATACCTTTCCCGGTGATGATGGTGTGATATATGATAAAGGCAAATTCATTGCCATCTGGAAACAGGAAGATGGAAAATGGTAACTGTTCCGTGAGATCTGGAATACAGACATAACTCCCAAACAATAAAAATCTGAATAATGAAAAAATTACAACTGCTTTTACCAATTGTCCTCATTGCAAGTATTTCATTTGCCCAAATGGACATGCCGCCCAGCGGAGGCAATCCAAGAGCTTTGATTTCCGAAGAGGTGGGGATTACTTCCATCACCATTAAGTATTCAAGACCTGATGTAAACAAGAGGGAAGGAAAGATATGGGGAGACGGGAACCTTGTTACTTATGGGTTTACTTCCACCAACCTGAATACCAATAAGAACACACAACCCTGGCGGGCCGGTGCCAATGAAAACACTTCCATCACTTTTGAGCATGATGTGAAAGTGGAAGGGCAGTCACTGAAGGCCGGTACCTATGGTCTGCACATGGCGATGGGTGCTGATAAGGTAACATTGATTTTTTCCAACCAGTCAGATGCATGGGGCAGTTTTTATTACGAAGAAAAGAATGATGCACTACGGGCAGAGGTGAATCCTGTTGCCCTGGATAAAAGTGTGGAGTGGCTGAAGTATGAATTTATTGAACACAAAGAAAAACATTGTGTAATTGCCATGCAGTGGGAAAAGCTATCTGTTCCTTTTAAAGTTGAAGTGGATGTTGATAATATCGTGCTGGCAAGATTAAGGGAACAGGTTACCAGCCAGAAAGGATTTAACAGTACTAATATGATCCAGGCATCGTCTTTTTGTTTTAACAAAAACATCAACCTGGAGGAAGCCTTAGGATGGGCTCAGCGGGCTGTTACCGGTTTCCAGGGTCAGAAAAGCTATACAAGTCTCAGGAACCTTGCTACGGGATATGAAAAACTGAACCGCCTGCCACAGGCAGATTCCATAATGAATGAAGCGTTGACAATGGCTACCGTCAACCAGCATATGGGTTATGGCAGGGCCCTGATAGCCCAGAAAAGGAACGACAAAGCGGTTGAGATCATGGCGGCAGCAAAAACAAAATTCGGTGATGTGTTTGCCGTGAACAACGGGCTGATGTTTGCTTATTCTGCCAAAGCTGATTTTACAAAAGCACTGGA